>DATMUN010000565.1:0-9787 GCA_035563895.1 Occallatibacter sp.
ATCCGTCGTTGGCGTAGAAGGTGGTATCGAGCAGATCGAGCCGGTACAGCTCCTGAAAGATGACCGCATTAAGCAGCAACGCAGTAGCCTGCGGGTCCCCTGGGTGCTCCTCATGAAAGCGCTGGAAGCGCTCCACGGCACCTGGATAGTCCAAATTGTAGAAATGCTCATAGGCCTCCCGGACCAGCGGGTCGTGGTTCAACGGGTTGGTATGAACTGGCTGAGCTTTTGCGCTCAGCGCTGCTCCGAAAACCACCAGGCACAGGAGCGACTTGAATAGAATGCGAGCTGCCGGCTGCAACCAGATACCTCCGCGAAAAACCTGCAAGCCCGGCGCTACCCGAGGGCTTGTCTCTATTTTCCTCCATCCATTCAACCTGTCCTGATACGCGCTCTCAAGAATTCTCGTGTGCGAAAAAGGATCAGTTACATGTTTTCTCGTTAAGTAATATCAGAAGCGCAGAAAGTGCTGAAGTCACCGCTAGGAACTAGCGCTGCTTCTGTATGCGCGGTTTGAACGAATCTCAAATCGCTTGTTACGAGGAGCATTGCGGATGAGTCTGCCGGATAAGTTGCAGATGCTGGTCAATCAGGCGCAGTTCAACGGATTCGATTTTCAACACTGGTTTAAATCACAGATTGGGCAGGAGTGGCAGGGACGGGACGATGCGTTGCAGTACCTTGCCCTGGAGAAGCGCTACTACGCTCTCCTGTTCTCGCACGAGTTCGCACGGTCCTTCTGGCACACCGGAGCACGTATAAGCTTCACTGTTCCTTCCATGACCTACTCCCGCGTAAACAGCCGTGGCGAGGTCATCGTGGTCACGCGGAAGCCCTTCACACGCCGAAGCGTGAAGCCCGATGCATGGAAGTACCATTTGCGGCAGATGGCTGCCACGGAAGACCCCATCAGCTATCTCTCGCGATTTCTTCCGGCTTCGCACGCGGTGGTGCCTCTGAAGACAACCGCGCAAGATGAGATCGCCATCTCCGCGTAAGAACGGCCCTAAAATCAGGTACGATGCGGGTATGAGCTCCGTTTCCGCATTGCATCCCGCTTCCTCGGCTTCCTCGCTCGGCGCAACGGCTGCGGCTCGTCAGCGACTGATTGTGGCGCTCGACGTGCCAAGCGCCGCTGAGGCAATTGCGCTGGCGGATCGCCTGGATGGCGCGTCCGGTTGGGTGAAGGTAGGGCTCGAACTCTACGTTGCGGCCGGACCGGCTGTGCTTGAGCCACTCCTTAAGCGCGGGTATTCGGTCTTCCTCGATCTGAAACTCCACGATATCCCCAACACCGTTGCCGGAGCCGTTCGCTCGGCCGCAGGACTCGGCGCGGGTATGCTCACACTGCATGCAGGAGGTGGACCTGCGATGCTCGAGGCCGCAAAGTCTGCACTTGCGGGTACTGTAAATCCGCCCGAACTGCTGGCGGTGACCGTGCTGACCAGCATGGACGCGGCGCAGTGCTCCGCCGTCGGTGTGGACCGCGAACCCGCCCAACAAGTTGAGCTGCTGGCAGCGATGGGGATCAAGTCGGGAATCCGCGGGTTCGTCTGTTCGCCGCAAGAGGTGGCTACACTTCGCAGTCTGACCGGGCCGGACGGTGTGCTGGTCATTCCCGGCATCCGGCCTGCTGGAGCCGCCATCGGCGACCAGAAGCGCATTGCAACGCCTGCCGATGCTCTGCGCAACGGCGCGAGTTATCTGGTGGTAGGCAGGCCGATTACGCAGGCCGCAGATCCGGCGCAGGCCGCCGCAGCGATTGTGGCGGAGATGGCTGGTGCGCTCTAGCGCTAACGCAACAAAGCCCGGCGCAAGGCCGGGCTTTGGACTGATCCGAAATCCACAAATCGCTTAAAGCTTTTCGTAGAACTCGCAGGCAGAGCAGGAGATATAGACCCCACCCGGGACGCCGCGTTCGCGATCCTTCACGCGCTTCACAATGCGTGTCGGCTTGCTGCACTTGGGGCAGTCCGTGGACTTGGTTGTGTCCATTACCTTCTTACGATCACCGGTCTTGGCAATTTTGGCCATGCTAGCTGTGTTTCTCCTTGAGAGACTGACTCTGCTCACACGCGCGAAACTTCAGCGCGCGGCTTCGACGGCGCGGTCCTTACTCTGAACATCTGCGGACGATTGTCAGCCGGATGGCAAGCGGGACTCGCTCCAACCAGTTTACATCAGACATAGTTCCTTGCTCGATCCGCTCCCCTCACATGTGCCTCCTGCCGCTACTACCCAACATGGATTATGGGAAGAAATTTCATGGTGCGGCATTTTCTTCACTGTCCCGGACTGTCCCGGTTTGTCAGATTGATCAGCAACTCACAGCCTATCAATGGCTTGCCGGGCTAACCATCTTGGTATACCGCGTGCAGTCACTCTTAAGAAGTTCCCTGGAGGTCTTCCAATGGAAAACACTCTCTCCTCGCGTCTTAAGAGCAGCCCCGGCCCCATAGCTGTCTCTGTCGCTGCAGCCCTCATTGCCTGTGCAGGCATCGTCTTTGGGGTACGCGAACACAATAGCGCCCTGACCGCGGACACCCAGCGCCAGACCCTGGCCGACCAGAACAAACAGATGACGGCGCAACTGAGCACTACCCAGAACCAGCTCGACGCGATTGCGCAGAAAGTGAATGCCCTCTCCGCAGCGAACCAGCCTGCGACTGCGGAAGCCGGCAGGTCCGGAACGGCCCCTGGCGGCCGTCATGCTGGCGCTACTCGTCATGGAGCAGTGAGCGATTCCCGCTTTACGAAGATGCAGACTCAGATTGATGCGCAGGGCAAGCTGCTTGACGCCCAGCGCAGCGATATCGACAGCACGCGCACGGATCTGGCGACCGCCCGCACTGAGCTCACCGGCTCTATCGCGCGCACTCATGACGAGCTCGTCGTCCTCCAGAAGAAGGGAGAGCGCAATTACGTTGAGTTCGACATCACCAAGTCAAAAGAGTTCAAACGCGAAGGCCCGATCAATATCAGCCTGAGGAAGGCGAACACCAAGCGCGGCTACGCGGACCTTGCACTGATCGTCGAGGACCGGAACCTGACGCAGAAGCATGTGAATCTCTATCAGCCCGCGATGTTCTACACATCGGACGCCGTTCAGCCGATTGAGATCGTGATCAACGATATCTCCAAGGACCACATCCACGGCTATGTCAGCGCTCCGAAATACCGTAAGTCTGAGCTGGTAGCGGCAAATGACGCGCTGGCTAACCCTGACCAGGCGGCTGGTACAGCGGCCCAACCGGCGCCGCGGCAGAAGCTGCCGCTGCCGGGTAGTAAGCCCGACCAGCAGCAGTAGCGCGATACACATGGTGCGGCTGATGCTGCACCATGTGTCCGATCCAGGTGGCTGTTATTGTTGCGGCTGGCTGGAGGGTTGTGACGGCGCGGGCTGTGAAGCGTCCGGCGTCGGCTGCGGTGTTGCCGGTCCGGTATCAGGAGCAGCCTGATCTGTGTCCGACTCGGCGGGCTTGTTTCTATGGGCTACAGGGTGGTCATCCGGTGCCTGCTTCGGGAACTGAACAGGCTTCATCGTGCCCAACCGCGAGTCGGCGGGGGCCTGGTTCGGAATGGCCTCGCCGGGTTGGCGCAGGCTGGGGGGTGCCGCTGGAGCCTGCTTATCGAGATCGGGCGTGACGTCGCCCATGTCTACGGTTCGCGTCGTGTGGTTCTGGATGATGGGCGTACCGTCCGTCCGCATCAGCCCCTCAACCTCATCCTTTTCGAAGATCACAGGGGGCTTGCCCATCTTCGCGACTTCAACCCGGATGACGCGGTTACCATTGATGCGCACGAACTCCACGTCCTCGGGCGGCTTGCCGTAGATCCACTCTTCAAATGGATTCTGGCCATCCATCTCGCGCACCTTGCGCGCTGGTTGCCCCTTAGCAAACAGGACCATATCCGTCGACATCCCTACGAGTACATGATGATCGAGAATGGCGCTCTTTAATGCCGGCGGAAGCGTATCTGTAAAGGCCTGGATCGGCGTTTTGACCTGGAAGGAGATGAGCGGTGCGAGCAGATCCTCCACCTGCTTTCCGGTCACTTCAGGAACGCGATCTTTGAACGTGAGCGTCACACGCGAGCCGACCGGGCCCTCGCCGTCATCCTGCACGATGGGCGACGTGCCCATTCCGCCGCCGACCTGGATATGGCGAAGGAAGCGATGCTTGGCATCGGGACCGCCATTCAGCATCAGGATGATCTTTTCGTGCTCGACCTTCACATCGGTAATCACGACGCGGTCACCGGGCTTGGCCGAAAGCCCCTGAGCCGTGACCATCGCCAGATAGGGCTCCCCGGCTGGCTCGAGCTTGCCATTTGCCAAAAGCGTGAGGCCTTTGTGACCGCGGGGCAGAGGGCGCATGGCAAACCCCTGCTCCGCCTGCAGGAACCGCATCAGTTCCAGACGGGCTCTTTCACCCATAGGAGTAGTCGGAAGCTGCACATGCGTGGGCTCAACCTGGGCAAACCGCCGATCAACCGCGCTCCCCTGTCCCTGCTGAACCGCGTTGCCCTTGGTGTCGATTGTGAGCACCTGAGCTGCTGCCGGCAGGGCGAAAACGCTCACAACAATCGCGCAGCGCAGAAGACGGCGCCGAACCGCACGTGCACCCGGCAATGAGGCGAATTTCTGGCCCGCGTTCGGCATGGGAGCCCCTCCCACGGTTGCCTACAAGAATGGCGCAATCGTGCCCGGGGTTCAAGGGCTGACGAAAAATTCTTATTCAGCTTGTAAAAGCTTGGTTAGTGGGCTTCTGTCTGCGTTCCGGCGGGGGTGACCGGTGTCGAAACCGGCTGGATCTGCACCAGAGGCGCGGGAGCAGGAGCCGCATCGCCCATAGCGGCTTCGTGCTGGCGGGGCGCAGCGGCATCAATATCCACTGGAATGCCCCCCGGAATCAGCACCGGAGCGTTATAGCGAAAGTCGAGATCGCGCGTGAGCCGGTACACCACCGGCAACGCTGCGAGTAGAACGAGAAGCCCGAGCCAGCTTGCATCGAGCCCGTATCCGCCACCCGTGAGCCACAGCGGCCCCATAGGATCGCCCTCGATCACAGATGCATGGCTGCTGATGCCGCTCACCGAAAGGCCAAACAAAACCGCGCGGCTGGCCTTCCAGGCAAAATTCAACCCCCAGCTGAACCAGAGGGCACGCGTACGAACGTACGCCATTGAAAGCAGAATGCTGAAGACCAGCGACTCGCAGATTGCAAGCCGCGAGGCTCCCGGCTGAAACGAAGTAATGATCGCGTAGAATGCCGCGAAACCCAGGCTCGCACCGATCGGGCCAACTACCGCCTCAAAACGCTGGAAGCCGTAGCCGCGAAAAGCCACCTCTTCGGCCATGGCTGCCAAGGCGAAATACAGGCAGTCGGCAAGAAACCATCCCCAGGCCGAAAGCTGGGTATTGAGAACGATGGCGATTCCGCCGAGGAGCGCAAGCGGCAAAACACAAATAATAGCCGCTCCCCACCCGATGGCAAGCCCCAATCCCGCCTCGCCGGGCCAGCCTTTTCTCAGAGGGAGTCCCTGCTGCGTGACAGGGCTCGACTGGCGATCAAGCAACCGGCCAAGCGCGGCAAACACCGCTACCAAAAGGAGGAGAATCATCCCTTGCTGCGCAAGCGGCTGCCAGGCTGGGGCAAGCCGAAGCGCCGCGCGCCCACCAACCGATTGCGCCGTAAAGTAGAACACGACGGCCAGGATGAACTCGAGATACGCGCGAAGCCGCCCGCTCGACGCTGTTGCAGGTCGCACTGACATGGGACCGGGCGGTGTGGATAGGGGGGAAGCGCCCAAGGACCTTTACCCTTCTGTGTAGAACTGCGCCATCTTGCGGAACTTCTCCTGACGGGCCTCGATCAGAATGCTGATCGGGACCGCTTTGAGCTCGGAAAGATGCCGTTTGAGTGCCTGGCCAAGCTTACCCGCGCCAGCCTCTGCATCAAGGTGTGCGCCGCCTTCCGGCTCAGAGATGATCTCATCCACGCAGCCCAGCTTTTCGACTTCAGGAGCTGCAATACGCATCGCTTCGGCAGCAAGCTGCTTCTGATTTGCATCGCGCCACATAATCGCCGCGCAGGACTCCGGCGTAATGACGAAGTAGAGCGCGTTCTCGAGAATCAGGACGCGGTCAGAGACCGCAAGCGCCAGCGCTCCGCCGGAGCCGCCTTCGCCCGTCACCACGGAAATGGTGGGAACACGGAGCCGCGCCATCTCGCGCAGGTTGCGGGCGATGGCTTCAGCCTGACCGCGCTCCTCAGCGCCGAGGCCGGGGTACGCACCGGGCAGGTCGATAAAGCTGATCACCGGCCGCGAGAACTTCTCTGCGATCTTCATGCAGCGAAGCGCCTTGCGATAGCCCTCAGGATGCGGCATGCCGAAGTTGCGCCGGACACGCTCCTTGGTGCTGCCGCCCTTGCGATTGCCAATAACCATGACCTCTGCGCCATCAAGTCTGGCCATGCCGCATGCTACGGCCTCGTCGTCCGCAAAGGCGCGATCCCCGTGAATCTCACTGAAATCGGTAAAGATTCGCTCGATGAAGTCCATGGGATATGGCCGCTGGGGATGGCGGGCCTTCTCGATTCTGGTCCACGCAGGCGAAACCGCCTGCACCGCTGGGGTGCTACCTGTCAACTGTTCGCTCATCGCAATACCGCACGACAGCCGTGTTGCCACTGGGCAACCGGGCTGCGCTGCATACATGTGATTCTACGGGCCCGGGGCGCAAGGAACAAATACTTCAGTTGGTTCGTCAGAAACTCCCATCTCCACAACCCGCCGTCGGTCCGGATATCGCAGCCCTCGGTTCAGGCCCATTTGAAGCGTTCGTAGGCCGCTTCTGAAGCGGAGTTGCGACTGTATAGTGCAATTCATACCTTGCTCGACGAACCGGATTGCCGGAAAAGGAGCCTATGAAGCCTACACGCAGAGAGTTTGTCGCCTTGAGCGCACTCGGGTCGCTTGGAGCGCTAGCTGGAGACGCTTCGGCGCAGATCCCTGCGACAACGCAGGCCGCCGACGCGCCCCCGGGCTCGCCCGTGGTCAGCGGCGCAGGGGCTGGCGTTGGACCGATGGTATCTGAAGGAACTTTTGCTGAAGCGGAAAAGCTGGTGCAGGTGGCACTAAGTGCTGCCGAGCGGGCACAGGCGGCCACCGGTTGGCGCACAGGTATCGCAAGCGTGTATGAGCGCAGGACGGGACCACGGAAAGTGACGCTCGAGGACACCCTCGCGCCAGCCACCATCTGGAATCCAGCGATTCCCGAGGCCATCGCGATCCACGGCGAAAGCACGTTCGCCCGCTCGGTCGACTCCAACCGACCTGTGCCCTCCCGCGAAAGCGAGATTGCCTTCGCGCCCGTGTCGCAACTCTCACGTTGGATCGAGCGGAAGCAGGTCACTTCTGAGCGCCTGACGAAGATCTACCTGAATCGCCTGCGGCGTTTCGATCCGCAACTGCACTGCGTGATTACGCTGACCGCAGACCATGCGCTCGATCAGGCAAGACGCGCGGACGCCGAGCTTGCCGCAGGCAGATATCGCGGTCCCCTGCACGGCATCCCCTGGGGCGCGAAAGACCTGCTGGATACCGCCAGAATCCCGACCACCTACGGTGCAGAGCCTTTCCGCAATCGCATTCCGGTCGAGGACGCCGCCGTGACCAAACGCCTGAATGACGCCGGAGCCGTGCTCGTGGCCAAGCTCAGCCTGGGCGCCCTGGCGATGAACGATGTGTGGTTCGGCGGGCAGACGATGAACCCCTGGCTACCGGAGGAAGGCTCGTCCGGCTCGAGCGCCGGGCCTGGCGCGGCCACTGCCGCGGGGCTCGTAGCATTCGCGATCGGCAGCGAGACAAATGGGAGCATTGTGAGCCCTTCCATGCGTTGCGGGCTCACCGGACTGCGGCCGACCTTCGGACGGGTGCCGCGAACCGGAGCGATGACACTATGCTGGTCGCTCGACAAGCTTGGTCCCATGACGCGCAGCGTAGAGGACACGCTGCTCGTACTGGCAGCCATATCCGGGCCGGACACGGGCGATCTTGCTTCCGTGCCAAGTACTCTTCGCTTCGACGCGACAGCGAGCGTCGCCGGGCTCCGCGTCGGCTACTTCCCTGCCTGGATGAAGTCTGCCCCAGCAACCGATGTGGATCGCAAAGCGCTGGAGACAGTGAAGTCGCTCGGCATGGAGACGGTAGAAGTATCGCTGCCCGACTGGCCGTACGGATCGCTGCAAACCGTCCTTCTTGCAGAGGCCGCCGCGGCATTTGAAGAACTCACGTTGTCACACGGTGTTGACCAGCTCAAGATGCAGACCCTCGACGCCTGGCCCAACACTTTCCGCCAGTCGCGCTTCCTCTCGGCTGTGGACTTTGTACAGGCAGATCGACTGCGCCGCAAGGTTGCGCAAGAGATGGCAAGAATTCTCCGCACTGTGGATCTGCTTCTTGTTCCTTCTCTGCGTGACGAGATGCTGTCGCTCACAAACTTTACGGGGCACCCGTCGCTCACGTTGCGCGCGGGGTTCGTGGAAGTGACCGAGGCACGCAGCGACTGGATGCCCGACCCGAAGCATCCGCTGCTGAAGTTCGCCCCACCGAAACGCGTGCCTCACGGTGTCACGCTCATCGGCCGGCTCTTCGATGAAGGCACTCTAGGGCAGGTCGGACTCGCTCTCGAACGCGCATTCGGCGTAGCCCATGAGACGCCGCCAGCTTTCAGTTAAGCCTTCGCGCCAGTCCTGCTGTGTTCGCCTTTCGCCGTGCGCCACGCACGCCAGAAGGACTCGGCAGTCTGCGCACCGATGTCGGGCCTATTCTGCGGATGATCTTTGAAGAAGATGTGGGTGTAGAGCGCCGGTCCCAGCAACAGCGCAACCGCGAGGTCTGGATCGACCTTGCGCAACAAGCCGCGCTGCATGCCCCTCCGAATAATGCGCTGGATGCACTCGCGGGCGGGCTGCAGCACACGATGACGCCATACTGCGCCAAACGCCTGGTGGTGGGCTGAATACGCGATTAGCGATGGCGTAAGGCGCGTACGCAATTCGTCGAACTCGTCGGGCGGACGACGCGTCAGCACCCACGTGAGATCTTTACAGATATCTCCGGTGTCAACGTCCTCACGCTGCCGATTCAGGCCGTGGATGAGATCCATCACTTCGAGCAACAGACCTTCCTTATCAGACCAGTGGTTGTAGATCGTCGCCTTGCTGACGCCGGAAGCCTGCGCAATCGCATCCATGCTGGTTGCTTCAATGCCGCGCTCGGCAAACAGGTCGAGCGCGGCACGGAGCACTTTGTCGTGTGCTTGAAGACTGCGCGTACGCACCATGGCTAGATCTCGATCTGGGAGAAGCGCCAGGCCCCCACGATGAGCAGCACTACACCCACGCAAGCAAGGACAGTGAGGTCAAGCACAGGGTCGAAGGCCGAGGCGCCTAGCAACGCTGCACGCATGCCGTCGATTCCATAGGAGAGCGGGTCAAGCCGCGTGATGAACTTGAGTATCGGCCCGAGCCCAACGAGCGGAAACATTGCGCCGGAGAGAAAATAGATCGGCATCACCAGGAAGTTCATGATGAGCTGGAAGCCCTGCATGTCCTCCAGGCTTGAGCCGATGGCCACACCCAATGCTGCAAACACCAGCGCAATGGCCACCATGAAGACGATTGCTGACGGAATTGCGATCCAATGTTGCGGTCGAAAACCCGCGATGAGGCAGATGACCGTCACCAGCAGCCCTTGGATAACCGAGACCGTGGCCCCG
>DATMUN010000566.1:0-3485 GCA_035563895.1 Occallatibacter sp.
TTCCAGGCGGCGGATTTGCTTGCTGAGCGCCGGCTGAGAGACGTGAAGAATTTCTGCGGCCCGCCGGAAGTGGAGCTGTTCCGAAAGGGCAAGGAACGAGCGCAAATCGCCGATTTCGATGGCCATAACCTGAAGTTATCAAAACACGTCGATCAATTCATTGGACACATATGCCGTCACTTGCCGATGATCCTGCGTAGGATTTCGATGGCAGTTCCGGAGCATGAGGGATCGGGCAATGAATCGTCGTGAATTTGTGGCCACATCGGTTGCGGCAGCCGCGGGCGCAGCTATTGGTCCAGACGCTGCTTATGCTGTTCCATCAACTGCTACAAATCTGGCGCCCGGTGTTTCAGGAGAAATATCCGAGTCGGCAATTAAAACGGCACGGTTCCCTGAAGGATTCCTGTGGGGGGTTGCCACGGCCTCGTATCAGAACGAGGGCGCTTGGAACGAAGACGACAAGGGTGCGTCTATCTGGGATCGATTTACACATACGCAGGGCAAGGTGCGCGGTGGCGTAACGGGCGATGTTGCCTGCGACCAATTTCATCGGTACCGAGAAGACATTGCGCTCGCGAAAAGCCTGAATGTGAAGAGTTATCGCTTTTCCATCTCGTGGCCCCGCATACAGCCGAGTGGAGTTGGTGCGCCAAATATGAAGGGCTTGGATTTTTACAGCCGCTTTGTGGATGCGTTGCTCGATGCGGGCATTCGTCCGTGGTGCACGATGTATCACTGGGATCTTCCACAGGCGCTCGAAGATCGCGGTGGCTGGCCGAATCGCGATCTGGCGAACTACTTCGCTGACTATGCCGGAATTCTTGCGAAACATCTGGGCGATCGCATCACGGTTTGGGCGCCATTCAACATGCCATGGGCGATTGCGTTCATGGGGTACGCTGCTGGAGCATTTCCTCCGTGCCGCACTAGCTTCAGTGACTTTCTGAAGGCGGCGCATACGCTTGCGCTGGCGCAGGGACAGGCGCATCGGGCCGTGAAGGCTGCATCGCCGAAGGCAACATTTGGGAGCGCGTATGAGATGGCCCCAGCGTATCCGAAGACGGACTCGGATGATGACCGGGCCGCTGCGGCGCGCTATCACGCGATGAACAACGTGTTCTTCCTGGAAGCGGCGATGTACGGGCGCTATCCAAAGGCCTTTGTTGGCGAGCCGCCGCTGGACGTGATGGGCTTCAAACCTGGCGACGAGAAACTGCTGTATGCGCCGCTGGATTGGGTTGGCCTTCACTATTACACGCGGCGCGTGGTATCTGACGCGAGCAAGGAAAACTTCCAGAGCGGTGGCAACTTCAGCGGGACGGAGATCGAAAGCAACTCGCTGGGCGGGCGCGACCCGTATACGCGCTTCAGAGCCGGAATGCCGAAAGAGGGACGACTGACGGAGGCAGGTTTAGAGGTTTGGGCGCCGGGCATCTATGACCTTGTAACGAAGATCAGCCGCGATTACAACCATCCGATCATTGAGATCACGGAGAGCGGTTGCGGCTATCTTGACTCTCCAGACGAAG
This sequence comes from Occallatibacter sp., assembly GCA_035563895.1. Taxonomy (GTDB): domain Bacteria; phylum Acidobacteriota; class Terriglobia; order Terriglobales; family Acidobacteriaceae; genus Telmatobacter. The sequence continues at coordinate 1,533 of DATMUN010000566.1, forward strand.
AGCAGCACGGACGCGTTCCAGATACGCGACGTATTCAGTGGTACCGCGAGGTACTTGCAGAGCTGGCGCGCGCTGTTACCGATGGGGCGCGGGTGCGCGCTTATCATGCGTGGACGCTGCTCGATAACTTTCAATGGGCCGAAGGCTACACGGAGCGCTACGGGCTGATCTATACGGACTTTCGCAACCAGAAGCGCACGATCAAGGATTCGGGCTACTGGTATGGCCGCGTGGCGGCTTCGAATCGGCTCGACGTGTAGCCAAAGCGTAGCGACTTGCGGCGGGCGTGCTGCTGCAGCACGAAATTCTGGCGACTTTGTATAAGTCTGCGGTTACACTCGCGCTATGGCTACGCTTGCGGAAACTTCCCCGACACGCGGCGCAGCAGTTCCGCGTACGCTCTATCCACACGCGCAGTATTACTTCTTTGCAGCAATGGTTGTGACATGGATCGGCTTTGCTCGCAGTTACTTTCTGCGGCTCGGTGAAGTCACGGTCTTTCATCATATCCACGGCGCGATAGCGGGACTATGGATCGCATCGCTGATTGCGCAACCGATCCTCTACCAGCGCAACCAGATGCGCCTCCACCGGCTGGTGGGAAAGATGGCGGCCTTCGTACTGGCGCCCCTGATGGTAGTGTTGGTCGCGATCATGATGCACCTCATGTTCAGTGGAGTGACCGGTACGCCGCCGATGGTGCGCTACTTGCTTGGGTATCTCGATCTGTGGGCTTTGGTGCAGTTCCCGTTATTTGTGTATCTTGGCGTGCGCTACCGCAGAAACACTGCGCTGCATGCGCGCTGGCTGGCAGGGACGGTGTTGATCCTGCTGCCACCGGCACTGGTGCGCGCGCTGCTACTGGTTCCCTTCCTGCATCCATTCCCGGTGAAGCTGTTGACGGGTTTTGCGATCGTCGACGTGATCCTGGTTCTGTTGCTACTGGACGACCGGAAATATGGGAGAATACGCGCGCCTTATCCCGCGATGCTGACGATGTTTCTGGTGATGGAAGCGACGATGCTGCTGGCTCCAGACTGGAGCTGGTGGCGCGCGCTTGCGGACTTGTGGGGTCGGGTGTAGGCGCGAAGCGCAATGAGGACGCTGCCGCGTGGCTTCAGCTGGTCGCCGCAGGCTGCCAAAGCTCGATGCGATTTCCTTCAGGGTCAGTGACCCAGCCGAACTTTCCGAAGTCGTAGCTATCCCGTTTTGGATCGACCGTGATCCCTGCGACGATCAAACGATCGAGCACGCGGTCGAGGTCATCCACCTGAAGGTTGAGCATGGCCTTTTGTGCGGGAGGAAAGTAGGCCTCATCTTGTCTGAAAAAGGCGAAGACGACTTGGGCGTGCTGCGTGGGAACAGGAAAGGCAAACGATCCCTCGGACCTCACCAGACCTAGATGCTGCTCGTACCAGCGATAGAGCGCTTCAGGATCATGAGCGCGCAGGAATACTCCGCCGAAACCAGTGATTGATGGCATGCAGACTCCAATGTGGGAAGACTTACCAGAGCTTGCGTCTGGAGGGTCACAGTGTACCGGAGAGTTGGAACGAACCGGCAAACAAATGGGCGGCTTGGCGGTTAACGCCACAAGAGCAGAAGACCGATAGCGCAGATCACCATGCCGGAACCGGTGCGGACCGTGAAGTCCTCGCGATATAGAAATGTGCCCACCAGCAAAAGCGCGAGCGAGATCAGGTTGTTGCAAACGAAAGATGTGATGTTGAGCTTGAGTCCTGCACGGTATCCGATCAGGTACCCTGACTCAATAAGAACCAACGCCAGGGCCAGAGCAATTGATGTCCAGCTCACGCGATGCAGTTGCGATGCGGAGAGCCCATTGCGCTGAACAAACAGCACGAGGCAGGTGAGTGAGGCGAGTCCGAAGGATATGCACAGTGCGAGGAATGGATCGACAGAGGCTGGCGTAGCCTTCTGCGAAACGTGATA
>DATMUN010000567.1:0-2873 GCA_035563895.1 Occallatibacter sp.
CTTGAGGCGCTCGACGGTCTGCTGAATCATGGAGCGCTCACCGTCAAGGGCAAGCACCTGTTTGGCGTGGGCACGACGCGAGCGCGGCCAGAAGCGTGTACCGCTTCCTCCGGCGAGGATGACAGGACGGAAATCGATTGAGTGCGACATGACGGAAGACACATCCTACTCGACCGAAGGCGGGTTTGCCCAGCCCCGGACGGACTATCCCGTTGAAACTACCGGAATCTCCGCAGATTCCACCTGTTCCGCGTGTGTTTCCGGAACAGGTGGAAGTGCGGATGAAATTAGCGACGAATCAACGCAGGCTGGTGAGGAACTCGCCGATGCGGCGTGTGCCTTCGTCGATGGTCTCGCGCGTGACGGGGTAGGAGAGGCGCAGGTGATGCGCGGTTCCGAAGGCCTCGCCGGGGACGGTGACGACATGCGCCTCATGGAGCAGGCGGCTGGCCAGCTCCGCGGCGGTCTTGATGCCGCCCTTGCCGAGGTAGGCGGAGATGTTGGGGTAGACGTAGAAGGCGCCCTCGGGCCGGGTGCAGGTGACGCCGGGAATATCAGCGAGACGCTTGAGCATGGTCTCGCGCAGGTTGATGAACTCGGCGCGAAACTCGGCTACGCAGTCCTGCGGGCCGGTGAGGGCGGCGATGGCGGCCTTCTGCACCAGGCTGGTGGCGTTGGAGGTGGACTGCGACTGCAGCTTGCTCATGGCGGCGACGATGGGCCTGGGCGCGAGGGCGTAGCCGGCACGCCAGCCTGTCATCGAGTAGGTCTTGGAGAGCGAGCCGAGCACAACGAGGTGATCTTTGGCCCACGTGAACGAGCCGCCCGAGACGGGCGTGCTTGCGTAGTTCAAGTAGACGTAGCACTCGTCGAGCAGCAGGTAGATGTTGCGCTCGTGAGCGAGACGGACGATGCGCTCGAGGTCTTCACGCGAGACGACAGAACCTGCCGGGTTCGACGGCGAATTGAGGATGATGGCCTTGGTGCGCGGGGTGATGGCCTGCTCGATGGCGCTGGCGGTGATGCGGAAGTTCTCAGCCTCGCTGGTTTCGAGGAGAACGACCTTGCCCCCGGCGAACTGCACGATGTCCTTGAAGGAGACCCAGTAGGGCACGGGTAGGATAACTTCGTCGCCGTGATCGACGAGGACCTCGATGGCGTTGAAGAGCGCGTGCTTGCCGCCGGTGGTGAAGATGGCTTCGTCGACGGCGTAGTCGGAACCGAAGTCGGCGGCATGGCGCTCGATGATGGCGCGGCGCACGTCGGGGATGCCGGGGACCACGGTGTAGCGGGTGAAGTTGGCCTCGATGGCGGCGATGGCCGCATCCTTGATGTGGCGCGGCGTGGCGAAGTGCGGCTCGCCGGCGCCGAAGTCTGCGAGGTGGACACCCTGCGCACGGAGCTTGGCGGCCTCGGCGGTGACGGCCATGGTGGCGGAGACTTCGATGCGGCCGATGCGATCGGCGAAGACTTTGGTAGAAACTGCGGAGGACATGATGGGTTTATTGTTGCAGATTCCGGGGGCTGCGGATGGAAATCAGGCGAGAAGGTGCGTCTTGTAACCCAGACGGTCAAGCCGCCGAACTGCAGCACGGTCAAAAGAGGCGAAGATTTCGCCGCCAAGCCAGTGGCCAGTGTAGGCGATGACGCCATCCGCGAAGTCGCCGCCAGAGCGAAGGACAGCCAGACCGGCTTCAACAGCAGACCGATCAATGGCTAAGTTGGACGTGTTGAGCAGTGCGGTGATGGCATCAGCGGTATCGTTCCGGTTGAAGTCGTAGACGCGATCAAGCACCCACACAAATTCGCATAGTGCGGGCAACGGAATTGCGATCCGTTCGGCGGAACGGAGCAGGCGAGAAGCGGCGGCAGCCTGACGGCGGTCGTCACGAACAGCCGCCCGCACGAGCAGGTTGGTGTCTGCAGTGATCTTCACTTGCGGCCTGCCCAGCCTTCCGCGGTGGCTTCGTTGATTTCAGCGATAGTGGCAACCTTCTTCGTACGGTTAGCCAGTACCCCAAGGAAACCGTCAATCGTCCCTGCGGGCCGCGCAGCTCGTACAACGCCGCGCCCGTTGGGCAACAGTTCCAGCTCAATCTTCTCGCCGGGCTTGATGCCGAGATGCCGCAGGACCTCGCGCCGGAAGGTGACCTGTCCGCGTGCGGTGACTGTAAGGCGAGGCATAAAAAGCTCCTAGCTCAATTGTAATGCAAATTTGCATTACTTATCAAAAGAAGAAGTTGCGAAGCCCTTGCGAAATGGCTTAGGCGCCGTTGAGGCGGGACTTGAGGCGGCGGACTACGTTGGGCGGCAGCAGGCCAGTGACATCGCCGCCGACGCGCGCAACTTCCTTGAGCATGCGGGAGCTGACGAATGAGTAGCGGCCGGCGGGCTGCAGGAAGACGGTCTCGATCTCGGGCGCGAGGCGGCGGTTCATAAGAGCCATCTGGAACTCGTACTCGTAGTCGGAGATGGCTCGGATGCCGCGCAGCACGGCGGTGCAGCCGAGGGAGCGGGCGGAGTTGACCATGAGGCCGTTGAAGGTGGCTACCGCGACGTTGCCGATGGCTCCGACCGACTCGCGCAGCATCTCTACGCGCTCTTCGGCGGTGAAGAGCGGGTTCTTGGCGGGATTGTTGAGGACGGCGACGGTGAGGTGCTCGAAGAGCCTGGCTCCGCGCTGGATGAGGTCGATATGCCCGTTGGTGGGCGGATCAAACGAGCCGGGATAGAGAGCGCGGACGGGCATGCTGAAGTGATTCTACGGCAAACTGGAACGCTGCGTACCGCGATGCGTTGAGCTGTTGAGGCGATCGGCGCTCAGGCGGTCTCGAAGGCTTCGGCTGGGTCGGGTGTGGCGGTGCGGGAGGCGA
>DATMUN010000568.1:0-5095 GCA_035563895.1 Occallatibacter sp.
GTCGCATAATGCCGGAAGCTCGACCACTGCCAGTCTTCCGGCTTTTCCACCAGCCTGCGCACCACTGGATTGCGATGGATATAGCGCAACTTCTCAACGTGCTTGTCTGCGGTCCAAACGTTGAAGTCATAGTACCGCGCTTGCCAAAACGGCTCGGCTGCCCGCAAGGCAAGGCTGCGTGAGACGGACTGCTTGAGCGCCTGTAATGCAGTAGCGAGTGGCCCGCTCTCCGGTTCGCTTACCAGCAGGTGGACATGTTCGGGCATGACCACGTAGCCGCTTACGCACAACGCATAGGCTTTGCGGGTTTGTTCCAGAGATTGCTCGAAGACGGTACATGCTTGAGTTGTCGATAACTTCTGCTGCCTCGCGTAACAACTAAAGGTGACGAAGTGAAGATCTCTGGCTTGCTGAAAACGACGCAACCCTGACGGCATGGAAGCTAATGTACGATTCTCGGCTGGACGTTGTCGAAAGAGACCCCTGTGGTCGGCTTGGTACTTTCCCGCCCTAACAAGTTAGGACGGGGCACCCCCGAGTTGTGGTCAGGCTGGGATATTGGTTTTCTTGCCCTAGCGGAAATTGGGCGGACACGCCGGTTCGGCTTGGCTATGCGGTCTCGCTGGCGGGCCTTGGTCTTCTGGCCAGTACGCGGGCTATGGTGCGGTAGACGATGGGCCGTAGAGCGTAGAGGAGGACGGCGAAGTACATGACTTCCAACCCTTCGCCGAAGGCCCACATGCCGGATGAGGCGTTCTGGATGTCGATGATCTGGGCGGGCGAGACGCCGGTGGTGGCGGCCTGGTACTGGATCATCAGGTTCCGCTTGAGGACCATGACCTGCCAGGCGAGTTCCCACAGGATCCAGAAGCTGAAGAGCTCATAGCCAATGCGCACGAACCGGTTGAGGCTGCGGACGAAGCGGGTGTAGCTGTCGGGCTCGGTGGACTCGCGGTCGTTGAGCGAGGCGAGGACGGCGAATCCGATGGGGCCGAGTGCGGCGAGGGACAGCCACTGGAGTGAGCGGCCCTTTGAGCGGATCACGAGGACGCAGGCCATGATCCACAACACGCCGACACAGGCCATGGATCCCCACATGGACATCATCTTCAGCGCGTGGAGCAGCTGCCAGTTCCGCACGTAGTTAGGATGGCCTGCTGCGATCTCAGGATTGATGAGGCTGAAGAGGACTCCGCCTGCCACTGTGACCACAGGGATGAGCAGGAGCAGGATGAGTGCCGCGAGCGACTGTTTCTTCATCATTCCCCCCGGGAGAGGAGATGGGTTGATTTAATGTACACCCGGATTGGGTGTCGGCCGGACGGGGATACGGGGTGGCAGCGCTTAAGGTAATGCTCACGAGATGCGGGTATCAGGGAACCTAGACCGGTCACTGACCATAGTTGGTGGTTGGATGAGCTTCCCGGTGGCTGGGTTGGGGGGTCTTGCTTCCATCCCCGGTCCCCAAAAGCGAGGGACCGGGGGCACCCAGGGTTTGTGGGGGAACCCACAAAGTTCCCTGGACGGGGACGTTAACGCAGGTTGGTTTGGATGGCCAGGCTGAGGGCGATCATCAGGGCTGAGGATGCGGGGATCAGGAGCAGCGCGAAGCGGAGGCGTTGGGGGTTGTCTCCGGCGAGTGCGCCGATGATGCGGGAGCTTACGGCGAGGCCGGCCCAGCCGCAGGTGATGGCGAATCCTATGGCCGTGCCGGTCATGGAAGAGACTGCCGTGCCGACGATGGCTAGCGTGGTGGGGAAGACGGGGGCCATGGCGAGTCCGGCGACGAAGACGAGCGCGGCGGCTGCGGCGGGGCGGTTGGTGCGGAGCATAAAGAAGGTGCTGGCGGCCATGGCGATGGATGCGGCGATGAGCACCTGAACGGCAGGCACTCGGATGAGGATAGGCGAGACGCCGACGCGGCCGACGAGCAGGCCGAGAGCGAAGCCGAGCGAGAGGATGTTGAGCGCGCGCGACTCGGGGATGCCCTGGGCGATGAGATGGCGGGGCAGCCAGTTCCAGACACCCACTTCGCACGAGACGTAGAGAAACAGGAAGAGGCCGAGCAGGAGCAGCAGAGGCTGACTGAGGAGCGGGCCGACGTGCGCGAGGACGAAGGTGGCGGCTCCGGCGGGGGCGGGCATGGGCGTGGCTGCCTGCACGGCGAGCGTGGCGAGGGTGACACCGGCGATGGTGTAGCAGAGGCGGACCCAGTTGCCTTTGAAGATGTTGGCGGAGATGAGGGGCGTGGCTAGTCCGCCGAGGCCGAAGAAGAGGTTGACGAGGTTGAGGGCGGTGGCGCGGTGCTCGGTGGCTGCGGCGCTGGAGAGCGCGTTGGCTCCGGTGACGACGATGCCTCCGCCGACGCCGAGGAGGAAGAGCAGGCCGACGATGGAGGCGAATCCGGCAGAGCGCGGCAGGGCGAAGAGCGCGACGGCGATGGCGATGAGGCCGAGGATGAGGCCAACTTTGTCGCCCTGGGTATCGAGCAGCGGGCCGACGCCGATGGAGGCGATCATGAGGCCGAGGGCCTGGGCGAAGGCGATGGCTCCGTTTTGCGCGGGGGTGAGGCGGAAGCGGCTGGAGAGCTCGGGCAGGATGGTGCCGAGCATGGCTGCGGTCATGCCGTAGACGAAGATGGCGAGGATGGCGGCGAAGATGAGCACGGGCCGGGCCCTTTCGATGTCGCAAGCAAGCATACGGTATGCGAGCGAGGCCGGTGGAGCTCGTCCATTAGACTTGAAGGCGATGCGCGGGATTCGTGTTTGCGTGGTTGCGGGGTTGATGACGGCTGCGGTGGCGGCCGGGATGGCTGGGTGTGGGACGCCGGGTGCGCCGCAGCCGCCGTCTCTGAACCTGCCGGAAAAGGTGGCGGACCTGGAGGCGCGGCGGACGGGAATGCACGTTGAGCTTGCGTGGACGATGCCGCGGCGGAATACGGACAAGCTGCTGCTGAAGGCTCCGGTGACGGTGCGTGTGTGTCGCGCGGATGCTGGAGCGAGTTGCATGGACGCGGGCACGATGCAGGCGGAGCCGGGAGCACGGACGACGTGGGCTGAGGAGTTGCCTGCTGCGGAGGCGAAGGGCGACGCGCGGGTGCTGAAGTATTTCGTGGAGTTGAAGAACCGGAATGGCCGGTCGGCGGGGATGTCGAATGCGGCGGCGGTGGTGGCGGGGGCTCCTCCGCGGGCTGTGGAGGGGCTGAAGGCCGATGTGTGGAAGCAGGGCGTGGTGGTGCGCTGGCAGGCGGATGGCGAAGAGGCGATGGTTCGCCTGAAGCGAACGCTGCTGACGCCGAAGCCGGCGAAGGAGAAGAATGCGCTGCTGTCTGCGCCGGCGGAACCGTTGGAGTCGACGCTGCGCGTGGATGATGTGGACCAGGGGCGCGCGCTGGACAAGACGGCGCGGTTTGGCGAGTCGTATGAGTACAAGGCGCAGCGGATTGAACTGGTGACGCTGGACGGCAAGGAGTTGGAGCTGCCGGGCGAGGTGAGCGGGCCGGTGCGCGTGGATGTGGCGGATGTGTTTCCGCCGGATGTGCCGGTGGGGTTGGCCGCGGTGGCGGTAACGGGCGAGGGTGCTGCGGCGGCGATTGACCTGAGCTGGCAACCGAATACGGAAGACGATCTGGCGGGGTACGTGGTCTACCGGCGCGAGGGCGATGGGGCGTGGGTGAAGGTGTCCGGGGCTGTGGTGACGGGACCGGCTTATCACGATACGACGGTGGAGGCGGGCAAGACCTACCACTACGCGGTGACGGCGGTGGACCAGGGCGGGCATGAGAGTGGGCGGTCTGTTGAGGCGACGGAGACGGTGCCGGATGCTGGAGGCGCGCAGTGAAGATTTGCCGGTTTGTGCATGAGGGGCAGGCGTGCTGGGGGCGCGTTGAAGAGCGCGCGGGTGAGCTTTGGATTGGCGAGGCTGAGGGCGTGGCGGGCTGGGAACCGACGAGGATGAGTGACGCCGAACTGCTGGCGCCGGTGGAACCTACGAAGATTGTTTGCGTGGGGCGGAACTATCGGGATCACGCGAAAGAGCTGGGGAACGAGGTTCCGAAGGAGCCGCTGCTGTTCTTCAAACCGGTGTCTGCGTTGCTGGAGCCGGGGGGCGTGGTGCGGATGCCTGCGGTGGCCGAGCGTGTGGACTTTGAGGGCGAGCTGGCGCTGGTGATGGGCAAACGCGCGAGGAAGATTACGGCGGCGGACTGGCGCGAGTATGTGCGCGGGTACACGCTGGCGAACGATGTGTCCGCACGGGACCTGCAGAAGAGAGATGGGCAGTGGACGCGGGCGAAGGGATTCGACACGTTTTGCCCGGTGGGGCCGCTGGTTTCTGATGAGATTGACCCGGAGAACGTGACGCTGGAGACGCGCGTGAATGGCGAGCTGCGGCAGCGGGGCGAGACGCGGGACTTCATCTTTTCGATTGGCGAGCTGCTCGAGTACATTTCGGCGGCGATGACGCTGGAGCCGGGGGACCTGGTGCTGACGGGGACGCCGGCGGGCGTGGGTCCGCTGCAGGCTGGTGACGTGGTGGAGGTTAGTGTGGCTGGGGTGGGTGTGCTGTCGAACGCGTTTGCGCCGGATGAAGATTGACGTGGGATGAAATGCAACCTGCAAGCGGGGCCTGAATCAAACAGAGCGTAGACTGGATGCAAGACGCGCCGCGCGCGGGTTGCCGCGTGCAGTGCCCTTCCCCTGGAGGAAATCGACATCATGGCTAAGAATCTGCTTGAGCAACTGCGGGCGTACACGGTGGTTGTGGCTGACACGGGCGACATTGAGGCGATGGAGAAGTTTCGCCCGACGGATGCGACGACGAATCCGTCGCTGATTACGGCAGCGGCGCAGATGCCGCAGTATCAGCCGATTGTGGACGGCGTGCTGGTGGAAGCGCGTCGCGAGCTGGGCGAGAAGGCTACGGACAAGGACGTGGCGAACCTGGCGTTCAAGCGACTGGCGGTGGCGTTCGGCAAGGAGATTTTGCAGATCGTGCCGGGGCGCGTGTCGACCGAGGTGGACGCGCGGCTGAGCTACAACACCGAGGCGACGATTGAGCAGGCGCGCGAGATTATTGGGCAGTATGACGCGGCGGG
>DATMUN010000569.1:0-3199 GCA_035563895.1 Occallatibacter sp.
CTCGATACCCATGCGCTTCATCAGCGTGCGCACGCGCCTGCGGCCAATCTCCTGTCCCTCGCGACGCAGCAGTCGCGCCAGCATCCGCGCTCCGGCAAACGGAAACTCCATGTGCAGTTCATCGATCCGGCGCATCAGCAACTGGTCTGCCTCGCTCACCGGTTGCGCGCGGTAATACACGCTCGATCTTGCGATACCAACGAGTCGCGCCTGCCGCGAGACCGGCAATGCATGCGTACGATCGATCATCGCTTTGCGCTCAGCAATCCCGCTTTGTTGAGCGCGCCGCTTAAGACATGATGGCCGTCAGGGAAACGCCGCATCGGCGTCCGGTCGATAATCGGACGACCTTCACGGAACGGGCGGAGATAGTCATGGATGAGATCAAGCTTTACATCGGGCTCGATGTTCACAAGGACTCGATCGCGATTGCGAGTGCACCCGCGCACTCTCGCGATGATCCCCGATTCATCGGCACAACCGGCTACAGCGTTATTTCCTTGACCAAAGCGCTTGCCAGGCTTGGCAAACCCTCGGAGTTGAGCGTTTGCTACGAAGCAGGCCCCTGCGGCTACGGACTTGTGCGAGCGTTACGCAAACGCGGCTACCACTGCGAGGTCGTTGCACCATCCCGGGTCGCCCGACGGCCGGCCGACAGGATCAAGACCGACCGTCGTGATGCCTTGCTGCTTGCAAGACTTCACCGTGCTGGGGAACTTGTGCCGGTTGTGGTTCCCGAGCCGCAGGACGAAGCCATCCGCGATCTGGTTCGCGCACGGGAAGATGCCGTGAACGACCAGCGTCGGGTGCGGCAGAGGCTCAAATCGCTCCTGCTTCGTCACGGACATTCCTATACCGGCACGCGCTGGGGGCCGAAGCACGAACTCTTCCTCTCGAAGATAAAATTTGAGGATTCCGCCCAGCATATTGTCTTCACCGAGTACCGGATGGCGGTACGGTTCGCCTCCGAACTCGTCGAGCGCCTCACACAGTCGCTGCGTGCTCACGCCGAGACCTGGCGGTGGCTGCCAGTGGTTAAAGGCCTGATGACGCTGCGAAGTATTGATTTCATCTCCGCGCTCACGAGCGTTGCTGAACTCGGCGATATACGCCGATTCCCGCACCCACGCGAATTCATGGGATACCTCGGCCTCGTGCCATCAGAGCACTCCAGCGGAAACTCGAAGCAGCGAGGCGGGCTAACCAAGACAGGTAACACGCACGTTCGCAGGATCCTTGTCGAAGCAGCATGGAACTACCGGTTGCCGGCGAGAATCGGTGAATCGCTTCAGCCTCGTCTGGAGGGCCAACCACAATCCATCATCGAGATTGCGTGGAAAGCGCAGATTCGGCTCTGTCACAGATTCCGCCGGCTGCGGGCACGTGGTCTTCATCAGAACAAGACGTGTGCGGCCATCGCCCGCGAGCTATCCGGCTTCATCTGGGACATCGGAACGCGACTGCAGCCAACCTGAGCATTCTTGCAACTCCCTCATCTATTCACTGAATTACGGAGGCGCTATCGCAGAACTGACATCCTCCACCTGATCGGTAACGCGACACCTGGGCACGATGAGGGGAATCCTCGAGATTTTTTTGTGAGCACGCAACTGCGTGATCTCCGCTATTAAGAGCGAGGTAGCCCCGTGACGGAAAGATGAAATGCGGTAACCAGCCCGCGGATATGAGCTTGATCCATCGTCGACAAACAGCCCGTGTGCCGCGTTACCCATCAGGTCGGATACGTTGACGTTTGAGATCGCGGCAGCGAGAGCGGCGCTCGTCCTGCTTGCAAAAAAAGGCCATATGAAAATCGTTCTCCAGCGTGAGCTGGCCGATCTTCGCATGGAGCTCCTTCAAATCGACTTGCGGCTCGCTCGACGCCATACCGCCTGCACCAAACACGTCGGCGGCACGTTCCTGCAACTGCCGCTTCCATTCGGTGATCTGGTTCGGATGCACATCGAACTGCTGCGCCAGTTCAGCTAGCGTCCGTTCGCCCTTGACCGCTGCCATCGCCACATTCGCTTTGAACGCGGCTGAGTGCGTCCGTCGGGTTCTCTTCGTCATCTTCAAGGTTCCTTTGCCGGCATTATGCCAGGCTCAGGCCCCGAGCGTTCCACTTATCCGACTGTCCGAATTTGCGCGGCCACCTCTGAATGTCCGCCGAGCGTTGAAGCAGCCGCTTTTTAGACCCTGAAATGGCGGGCCGCTTCTGGCCCGCTTCCCCACTTTTTGCTGCGTCTCGCGGCCCAAAAAAATTGGCTTCGGTCCCAGACAGCAACTCCCTGATTTAACGCTAGTATTTATTAGGGGCAGCCCGCAAAGCCGCATGCAGTCGGGATCGTTCTAACCGGAAATTTGCACCGAAATCAAGGTGACCCCAGTAACTAAGAACACCAACAACAAGCGGCTGGCCAGCGCGCTGGAGGTGGCGAGGCGCGTGCGGGCCATGCGTGATGACCGTCGCGCCTCGGGCTCGCCGTCACGGACGCATTGCGGTGAAGAGATTCGCGCGAAGCAGGCGCTCATCGGGTTGAAGAAGCAGCGGGCGATTGACGTTACCGACCTCAATCATGCTGTTCTGGAAGTCAGTGCTGAAGCAATGCGGGAACGGGGGGCGGCTGCGCCGCCCCAACCCGAAAACATAAGAAAAAATTGACACGGTCAAGCTCACATGCGATTTACCGGAGATAGGCTTCGCTTGCATATCTCCGCATCATCCTTTGACTGTTGAACATCGACCCGATGTAAGCGATGGCCTGCTTCATCATTCGCCGCCAGCGCAGCGGGTCTTCGTAATACAGGCGCAAAACATGCCGATCCAGCTTGCTATATAAGTCCGATGCATGTTGGCCGGGATCGTCACCGGGTGCCCCGATCGACCATCCTGTCTCTCCTTCCATGCACGCTTCGATCCACCACCCATCGAGCACGCTAAGATTGAGCACGCCATTGAGCGCGGCTTTCATGCCGCTCGTGCCCGATGCCTCCAGCGGAGGCAACGGCGTATTCAGCCAGACATCCGCGCCCGCCACAAGCGCCTTCGCCACTTGCATGCTGTATTCCGGCACGAATGCGCAGGTCAGTCTCCCTCGCATTCTGCAGATCAAGGCATTGATTTCAGCAATTGCCTGCTTCCCGTCTTGATCCTGCGGATGCGCTTTACCCGCAAGTACTATCTGAAACGGCTGGCGGG
>DATMUN010000570.1:0-2779 GCA_035563895.1 Occallatibacter sp.
GGCGGCGAGGCACAGCAGCTGACGGCGATTACGGACAAAGAGATCGACGGGTACGAGTGGTCGCCGGATGGCAAGAAGCTGCTGTTGGCCACGAAGCCGAAGCTGGAGCCGGACGCGGAGGAGGGCAAGCCGCCCGCGCCGCCGAAGCCGATCGTGATTGACCGCTACCACTTCAAACAGGACATTCACGGGTACATCCACGACGAAGACTGGACGACGCTCTACCTCTACGACCTGGAGACGAAGAAGGCGGAGAAGCTGACCACGACGAAGAACGTGGAAGAGGAGCAGGCGGCGTGGTCGCCGGATGGCAAGTGGATCGCGTTTGTGAGCAACCAGGATGCGGATCCGGATCGCTCGAACAACGACGATGTGTTTGTTGTCGAAGCGAAGGCTGGGTCGGCGGCGCGCAAGCTGACGACGTGGACGGGGCCGGATCATGGGCCGCTGGCGTGGTCGCCGGATTCGAAGGCAATCGCATACTCAGAGGGTGCGGAGCTGAAGTTGCTGGAGTACTCGCAGTCGCGCCCGGCGGTGGTGACGCTGGATGGGAAGGTGAGTTATCCGGCCAGCAAGCTGGACCGCGCAGTGCGTGCGCCGATCTTCGCGGCGGACGGCAAGCTGAGTTACCTCGTTGATGATGATCGCAACCAGTATCCGGCGGAGGTGGAGTTGGCGGGTGCTGGTCTGCGCAAGGAGCTTTCGCAGCAGGGCACGGTGATGGGCTGGGATGCGGCGGCGGGACACACGGCGGTGTTGTTCACGGACGATGCACATCCGGGCGAGATTTACGCGCTGGAGAACGGTGCGCTGCGCAAGCTGACGGGACACAACGACGCACTGGTGGCGGAGTTGAATCTTGCGGGCACGGACGACGTGGAGTGGAAGAGCAAAGACGGCACGGAGGTGCACGGGCTGCTGACGAAGCCTGCAGACTGGAAGGCAGGCGCGCCGGTGCCGATGATTCTGTTCATTCATGGAGGGCCGAACGGGCAGGACGAGCACGCGTTCGACTTTCTGCGGCAGTGGCTGGCGACGAAGGGCTACGCGGAGTTGAACGTGAACTACCGCGGCAGCTCGGGGCGCGGGCGGGACTACTCGAAGGCGATTGCGGCGGACTGGGGCCACTACGAGGTGGAAGACCTGCTGAGTGGCGTGGACAAGGTTGTGGCGCTGGGCGTGACGGACGCGAACCGGATGTGCGTGACGGGCTGGAGCTACGGCGGTATTCTGACGGACTACACGGTGGCCTCGACGGACCGTTTCAAGTGCGGTATCAGCGGCGCGGGAGTGGCAGTTCCTATGTCGTTCTACGGCACGGATCAGTACATTCTGCAGTACGACAATGAGCTGGGGCCGCCGTGGAAGAATCTGGCGCTCTACGAGAAGATGAGCTATCCGTTTCTTGAAGTCGACAAGCGGGTACACACGCCGATGCTGTTCATGGGCGGCTCGAGCGACATGAACGTGCCGCTGTTGGGCGGGGAGCAGATGTATCAGGCGCTGAAGTCGCTGGGGCGGCCGACGGAGCTGGTGGTGTATCCGGGGCAGTTTCACGGGTTCACGAAGCCGAGTTACATCAAGGACCGGTATGAGCGGTGGCTGGCGTGGTGGGACAAGTACACGGCGGCGGAGAAGAAGTAGCTGGTTAGCGAGTCAGCAAGTCAGCGACAAGGCCCGGCGATGCCGGGCCTTGTCTGTTTGCGGGTTCGCGGAGCTGCGTAAGGAAGGCGATGGGACGTGCTTTACGCCAGAGCGAAGAAGGCGGCGATGGAGCTGGCGAGAGCGAGCGGTACGAGCACAGAATAGAGTACGGCTTTGCTGCCCGAGACCCAACGCTCGCGAAGCGCCAGAAACAAGAGGATGCTCATGAGGGGAAGGTTGATCAACACGGCCGTGATCACTCCCGGAGCATAACCCTTGAAGACGATGGCGACTGGAACGTGGGGCACGAGGACGTTGATCAGCATCGCGGCGATAGAGCCGAACAGCAGATAAGCAGGCGTGCTTTGCGGGCCGCGCTTTGCGCTCAAAGCGGTAAGGACGTATGCGGCGGCGGTGAGAACGAACAGCGCCGCCCAGATTGCTGCGGTTGACGGGTGCAGCGGAAGCCGGTCGCGGTGAATGGCATCCCACGCGGGCATGGAGAGGGCTTCTTCGCCGTTGTGGAGGGTGACGGCAATCGGGAAAAGCCACTGCATCCTGCGGAAAGATAGATGTTCCACGAGGTTACGGCTCCTGGAAGAGGATTATCCGCTTCCAGGAGTGCTTCTCCAAGAGGTGTTTGCGGTATGTGGGTTCAGGCTGTCTGGGCGTCTGCCTTCGCGGGCGAGTGTGGGGGCCAGTACAATCGTAGGTGATGGAACTGGTGCAGATTGAACCCGTGCACAAGGCTCCGGCGCGGAAGCCGGAGTGGCTGAAGGCGCGCGCGCCGGTGGGCGAGAACTACCACAGCCTGAAGCGGCTGGCGCGCGAGCTGAAGCTGCACACGGTGTGCGAGAGCGCGCAGTGCCCGAACATCGGCGAGTGCTGGCATCACAAGACGGCGACATTCATGCTGCTGGGCAACCTGTGCACGCGGCGGTGTGGTTTTTGCGCGGTACCGAAGGGGCGGCCGGAGCCGATTGACTTTGACGAGCCGCGGCGCGTGGCTGAGGCGGTGGCGCAGCTGGGTCTGGAGTTTGCCGTAATCACGAGCGTGAACCGCGACGACGATCTTGTGGGCGGCGCGCGCGTGTTTGCGATGGTGATCGAGGAGATTCGCAGGCAGGCGGCGGGG
>DATMUN010000571.1:0-2862 GCA_035563895.1 Occallatibacter sp.
AGCGCGCGAGCAGGCTCCGGCGCCCGGGACGAAGGTGCCGACGGGCACGCGCATCGTGGTGAAGTGCGCGCATTGAGATGCGCACAGCACAGACATCGCCTCAGCCTCTAGAATCGAGCACGACATGCATTGGAAAGAACTGATTGCAGAAGTAAGTGTGGTAGGTGCGACCGGCGAGACGGATGCGCCGATCACGGGCGTGGAGTACGACTCGCGGCGTGTGAAGCGCGGCTCAGTGTTTGTGGCGATGAAGGGTGGCACGACGGACGGCAACAAGTTTGTTGAGAAGGCGCTGGCAGCTGGTGCTGCGGGCATCATCACGGACTCGGGTGAAACGTTCGATCATCTGCTGGTGTACAACTCCGGGACGCCGGTGCTGGAGGTGGAGCACGGGCGGCGCGCGCTGGCTGAGGCTGCCGCGGCGTTCTTCAGGCATCCAGAGCAGAAGCTGGCGGCGACGGGGATTACCGGCACCAACGGCAAGACGACGACGGCGCTGCTGACCGAGCAACTGCTGAACTGTGCGGCGCGCAAGACGGTGCTGATCGGAACGATTGAGTATCACGTGGGGGGCGAGGTGCGGCCCTCACTGCACACCACGCCGGAGTCGCGCGACCTGTTCGAGCTGATGGCCGAAGGCGTGGCGAAGGGTGCGAAGGAACTGGTGACGGAGGTGTCGAGCCATGCGCTGGATCAGGGACGCGCATGGGGCGTGCCGTTCGACGTGGCGGTGTTCACGAACCTGACGCGGGACCACCTGGACTACCACCAGACGATGGAAAAGTACTTCCTGGCGAAGCGGCTGCTGTTCGATGGCACGGTGTATCCAGCTCCGCGGGTGGCGGTGATTAACGCTGGCGACGAGCGCGCGAAGCCGCTGGCGGCGACGGCGCGGCGCGCTGGATCGGAAGTGCGCACATACGGCATTGGGTGCGGAGACTGGCAGGCGGCGAGCTACAGGCTAACGCCGTCAGGCGCTGTGATTCAGCTGGAGACGCCTGCGGGTGCTGGAGAGATTCAGTCGCGACTGGCGGGCGAGGTGAATGTGCTGAATCTGTTGGCGGCATTCACGGCGGCGCATGCGCGCGGGGTAGCGTTTGCAGATTTATGCGCGTTTGTTCCGCTATTGCAGCCGGTGCCAGGGCGCTTTGAGCCGGTGGATGCAGGACAGCCATTCACGGTGATTGTGGACTACGCACACACCGATGATGCGCTACGGAACCTGACCAAGCTGGCCCGGCAGATGACGGAGCAGACGGGCGGGCGGATCGTGACAGTGTTTGGTTGCGGCGGCGATCGCGACCGAACGAAGCGGCCGAAGATGGGGCTGGCGGCGGGCGAGGGATCGGACCTGGTATTTGCGACGAGTGATAACCCCCGCAGCGAAGATCCAGTAGCGATTCTGGAGGAGATTGAGCCGGGGCTGAAGGCCAGCGGCGTGCAATACACGATTGAGCCGGACCGGGCAAAGGCGGTTGCGCTGGCGGTAAGCACTGCGCGCGAACACGACGTCGTATTGATTGCAGGGAAGGGCCACGAGAAGGAGCAGATTCTGGCGACAGGCACGGTTCCCTTTGACGACGCGGATGTTGCGCGGAAGGCGCTGGCCAGCCTGGGATACGGAGAGACGCGATGAAGCTGACACTGGCAGAAGCCGCGGTAGGCGCGGGTGCGGTACTGGAGACTCCGGCGAGCGTGACGAATGCGGGCGCGCTGGAGGCTCGCGGGTACTCGATCGACTCGCGCACGGTGTTGCCGGGCGAGCTGTTCTTTGCCGTGAAGGGCGATCGTTTTGACGGGCACGACTTTGTGCAGGCTGCGATTGAACGCGGGGCGGTGGCTGCGGTGGTTTCGCGCGCCAAGGTGGCCACGCTGCCGGATGCAGCTCTGGCTGCGCCGCTGCTGATTGCTGAAGATCCGCTGACGGCGCTGCAGGCGCTGGCTGCGCACGTGCGGCGGCAGTGGGGCAAGCGTGTGGTGGGCGTGACGGGCTCGGCTGGCAAGACGACTACGAAAGAGGCGATTGCCACTGCGTTGGGCGTGAAGTTCAATGTTCTGAAGTCGCGTGGAAACCTGAACAATGCGTATGGCGTGCCGTTACAGCTGCTGCGGCTGGAGCCTGAGCACGACGTTGCCGTGATCGAGATGGGCATGAACCACACTGGCGAGATTGCCGCGCTGGCGCGCATGGCGGGGCCGGACTGGGGCGTGGTGACGAATGTTGGCACAGCACACATCGAGAACTTTGCCGAGGGGCAGGCAGGCATTGCGCGCGCGAAGTACGAGTTGATTGAGGCTTTGCCTGCGACTGGCGTGGCGTTCTTGAATTGCAGCGATCCGTTTGTGTCGCAGTTCGGGCGGGACTTCCTGGGCCGCGTGGTGTACTTCGGTGCGGGACCGTGCGGCGATCCGCAGACGGTGGATGTTCGCGAGGACGTAGACGGCTTGCATGTGAAATATCGCGCGGGCATACATGATGGTGAGTTCACGCTGCAGCTGCTGGGTGCACACAACGCGACCAATGCGATGGCAGGCATGGCAGTGGCGATGGAAGCGGGGATTCCGGCGACGGACGCTGCGCGCGCGCTGGAGACGCTAACGGCAGGCGACAAGCGCGGCGAAGTGATTGATGTGCGTGGCGCAACGATTCTGAATGACAGCTACAACTCGAATCCCGAGGCGTTGCAGTCGATGATCCGCACATTGGCGTCACGGCCGGCAAAGCGGCGCGTTCTGGTGGCGGGCGAGATGCTGGAGCTAGGTGAGCATGCGCAGGAACTGCATGCGGCATGCGGGCGCGCAGCAGCGGAGGAGGGACTGGACCTGGTGGCCGGAGTGCGCGGCAATGCGGTGCACGTGGTA
>DATMUN010000572.1:0-4679 GCA_035563895.1 Occallatibacter sp.
ATGAAACCAATAACACACCACCCAACCGGCACGCACACACACGCACCGATTTACACTGAACCTTCGATGCGTACGGTCCATGCAACCCGTTATGTCTTGCCGCTGCGCGAGGGCGGCTCCCTACCTGCAATCGTTGAGGCAGACGACCTCGGTCTGTACGTGCTCAAGTTCCGCGGCGCGGGCCAGGGGATCCTTGCGCTCATCGCTGAACTCATCGCCGGCGAGATTGGCCATGCCCTCGGCCTGCGCGTGCCCGAAATCGTCTTCGTAGAAGTCGACGTAACTCTCGGCCGCAATGAGCCCGACCAGGAGGTCCGCGAGCTGCTCAAAGCAAGCACCGGCCTCAATCTCGGACTCGACTTTCTTCCCGGCTCAGTCATGTTCGACCCCGCCGCCCGCGATGTCGTTACACCCGATGAAGCCTCGCTCGGCGTCTGGTTCGACGCCTTCACGCAAAACGTCGACCGCACGCCGCGCAATGCCAACCTGCTCGTCTGGCATCGCAAGCTTTACTTTATCGACCACGGCGCGGCGCTCTACTTTCACCACGACTGGAACGCAATGCCCGAGAAGGCATCGTCGCCCTTCGCGCCCATCCGCGACCACATCCTCTTACCGTGGGCCGCAGACATCCACGCAGCAGGCGAAGCAGCGCGAAGCAAGCTCAAACGCGAAGCGCTCAGTGCAATCCTCTCCCAAATCCCCGATGCTTGGCTTGAGAGCCTGCCCGGCTCACTCAGCGCCTCCGAGCGGCGCGATGCTTATCTCAGCTTCTTCATGTACCGTCTTGCAGCCGCGCACATCTTCGAGCAGGAGGCGACAAATGCCCGCACCCGCTTCGTTTGATTACGCCATCCTCCGCATCGTCCCACGCGTAGAGCGACAGGAGTTCGTCAACGCCGGCGTCGTCGTCTTCTGCCGCGAAAAGCGCTACCTCGCCGCACGCATCCGTCTCGATCGCAATCGCGTGGAGGCCCTTTGGCCAGAAGCCGACGTCGATCTGTTTGCGCGCCATCTTGAAGCAGTCGCGCGCATTTGCGAAGGCGATGCGTCGGCAGGCCAGATTGCGCGGCTCTCGCAGAGCGAACGGTTCCACTGGCTGGTTTCGCCGCGCAGCACCGTGATCCAGCCATCGCCCGTGCATACGGGCCTCTGTCACGAGACAGATGACCTTCTCGAACGGCTTGAAAAGCAGTTTCTCAGTTGAAGAGTGGGGCCGCGCCTACTGAGGCGCAGCCACCAGGTGATGTGCAATCGCGAACAGTGCGAGCTCCAGGCGCGTCGATACACCCGTCTTGTCGAAGATGTTCGACAGGTGACGCTTCACCGTCTCCTCGCTCAGAGAGAACTGCTTGGCGATATCGCGGTTGCTGCATCCTTCCACGATGCAACCCACCACTTCCAGCTCGCGCGGCGTCAGGCCATAGGTCTTCTGCTGAGGCGGAGTCGCCTGCTGCATCAGGTCGTGCAGGGCCGTAACCAGGTTCACCACGCGCTTGCCGCCGATCCAGTAGTCGCCAGCGCACACCGTACGGATCGCTGTCTTCAGGTGTCCGGCCAGCGCATCCTTCAGCACAATGCCGCGCGCACCGATGTGCAGCGCTTCAATAATCTGCTGCGTTGTGATGGTCGAGGTCAGCAGCAGGATCTTCACCGAGGGCGAGCCCTTCATGATCGCGCGCATCGCCTCAAGCCCCGGCAGCCGCGGCATAGCAACATCCAGCAGCAAAATATCCGGCTGCAGCTCAAGTGTCTGCGTGATGGCCTCGTCGCCGTCGTCGGCTTCGCCCACCACATCGAACCCTTCGTCCGCGGTGAGCATATTGCGCACACCGATTCGGACCACTGGGTGGTCATCTGCCAGTACGATTCGTGTCAAGCCTTCCAAAGCGGCGTAAACCTCCGATCCCTCGATCTGGTCCGCAAGCGGGCGCAACGGCCTGGCTACACCTCAGGACATGGGCACCAGCGAGCCCCGGGAAAAAGTCCTTCAGCCTACGCAAGAAATTCTACCTTAAGCATACGCTCAAGGTTTTCAGCAGCTTGCACAAGTGCCTCGCGCAGCCGGGCGGAGTTGCTCAGATCGTCACCCTCCGCCTCCAGCAGGGCGCCAATCCGGGCCGCCTGCTGCGCGCCGGCCATGCCGCAGCCGCCCTTGATCGTGTGCCCGATCCGCCGCACCTGCTCAGCGTCTCTCCGCGCAATCGCTCCCTCCAGCGCATCCAGCCTCCGCCGCAGGTCGGCGACCACCGATGCATAAACCTCCCGAACCGACGCCTCCGGCATCATCTGCCGAAACTGCCCGAGGATCTTCACGCTCACCACCGGCGCATCGTTGCTCGCTGCCAGGTCCTCAGGCTTCCGATTGTGCTCATCCAGCAGCTTTTGCAGGCTATCCGGCGAAAATGGCTTCATCAGGAAACCGTCCACAGCGGCACGCAGATCCACCGGGGGTTCGCTACCGCTAATAGCGTAAACCGCTGCCGTCGACTTCGCCCGGATCGCATTCACCAGCGGAATCCCGTTCAGCCCGGGCATCCGTACGTCCACCAGCACTACCTCCGGCTGGCAGTCGCGCCGCTCAAGCATCGCCACCGCTTCGTCGCCATTCTCCGCCGTGTGCAACGTGTAGCCGCTGATGGTCAGGATTGTCGCAATCACCTCGCGGGTGATCATGTCGTCGTCAATCAGAAGAACGGTCGGGTAAATGCGGTTTCCGCCAATTCCGAGCATCGCCTCTCATCCCCTACTCTTCCGACATCGAAACTTCGTGCAGCCACCCCGGAGCCTTCAGCAGCTCCCGCGGCCGAGAACCATCCGCCGGGCCCACCAGCCCGTCGCGCTCCATCATGTCGATCAGGTGCGCCGCGCGGCCGTAACCAATCCGCAACCGCCGCTGCAGCAGCGAGGTCGAGGCCTTGCCAAACTCGAAGACCAGCCGCACCGCGTCGTCGAACATCGGGTCGTCGTCCTCACCATCGCCCGCGCCACCCTCGGCATTCGGCCGCTCGTCCTTCGGAGAATCCAGGAACCCTTCGGCATACTCCGCCGCGCCCTGCTCCTTCCAGAAGTTCACAACCGCCGCCGTCTCCTTCTCGCTCACATACGGCGCATGCAACCGCATCAGGCGGCTCGTGCCCGGCGGCAGAAACAGCATGTCGCCACGTCCCAGCAGCGCCTCAGCTCCGTTGGTGTCGATAATCGTGCGCGAGTCCACCTTCGTCGCCAGCCTGAAGCTGATGCGCGTCGGCACGTTCGCCTTAATCAGGCCCGTGATCACGTCCACGCTCGGCCGCTGCGTCGCCAGCACAAGGTGGATACCCACCGCGCGCGCCATCTGCGCCAGCCGCGTAATCGACTCTTCCACGTTCGCCCGGTCCAGCATCATCAGGTCGGCCAGCTCGTCGATGATGATCACAATGTACGGAAGCGGTTCTTCCTGCTCGCCGTCGTCGAATAGCGACGGCATCGCGCCCTCGAACAGCTTGTTGTACTGGTCGATGTTGCGCACGCTGCGGCTGGCCAGCAGCTTCAACCGCCGCTCCATCTCGCGCACCGCGTTGCGCAGCGCATTCGCCGCCAGCTTCGGCTCCGTAATGATCGGAGTGAACAGGTGCGGAATCCCCTCGTACATGCCCAGTTCCACGCGCTTCGGATCCACCAGGATCAGCCGCACCTGGTTCGGCGTTGTGCGGAACAGCAGGCTCATGATCATCGCGTTGATCGCCACCGACTTGCCCGAGCCAGTCGAACCGGCAATCAACACGTGCGGCATCGAGGCCAGGTCGGCCGTCACGATGCGCCCATTGATGTCCTTGCCCATCGCCAGCGTCAGCCGCGACTTCGCCTTTGAGAAGGTCTCCGACTCCAGCACATCGCGCAGGTGAATCGTCTCTCGCTCGCGGTTCGGCACCTGGATGCCCACCGTGCTCTTGCCCGCCATGCGCTCGATCAGGATGCTCTCCGCGCGCATCGCCAGGCACAGGTCCTCGGCCAGGCTCGTCACCCGGCTGTACTTCACGCCCGCCTCCGGCTTGAACTCGTACGTCGTCACCATCGGCCCGGGGTTGATCTGCACCACCTGCCCGCGCACATCGAACTCGGCGCACTTCTCCACCAGCGCCCGCGCCTCAGTGCGCAGTTCATCTTCCCGAACCGCTTGCGGCCCGCTACCCGCATTCAGCAGCGTGCTGGCCGGCAACTTGAAGCCACTCAGATGCTTCGGCGCAACCGTAGCCGTACGCTCCTCAGCATCGGCGCGCTCGTGAATCGCAATATCGGTTGTCTGCGGTGCGGGGGGTGCTGCCGGTGTGGGCGCCGGCACAGGAGCAGCGACAGGCTCAACCCGCGGTGCACGCATCTCTACTACCTGCGCCGGGACAGTCACTGGCCTAGCCGCTGGCGCTGGTGTTACCGGAGCCACCGGCATCTGTGCCACCTGTGCCGGCGCCACCGAGGGCTCCCAGATGTTTCGCCGCATCGGCACCGGCTCAGCAGCTGCAGGTGTCTCCTGTGCCGCCTCCGCCGCCACCCGCTGATACGCCGGAATGTCGTCCACCGGGTCGATCTCTGCCGAGCGATCCTTCCTGCGGAACAACGACGCCAGGCTGAACGGCTTCTTCACTGTCGGCTCATTCGTCGCCGCCTCGTCCATCGAGCTGGTAAACAGCCGCTGATCC
>DATMUN010000573.1:0-2445 GCA_035563895.1 Occallatibacter sp.
AAGGCGGGTTGACGGACGGGATGCCGCCATGCGGCTGGCTTCGAGCTCACGGGCGCGCACCCGCCGGTTGAACTCGTGAATTACGCGCGCCACGTAAGCCCGGGTCTCGTGATAAGGCGGGATGCCATGATACTTATCCACCGCTGCAGGGCCTGCGTTGTAGGCTGCAAGCGCCAGCGCCAGGTTGTGGTGGTAGCGGGTCAAAAGCTGGTCCAGATAGGCGCTGCCGCCGCGGACATTCTCGTTCGGCTTGAAGGCGTCGCTCACGCCAAGGTCCGCCGCAGTCGAAGGCATCAGCTGCATCAGGCCGCGTGCTCCGGCACGGCTCACGGCGCGGACGTTCCCGCCGCTCTCTGCCTTCACCACGCTCGCCAGCAGGTCCACGTCCACGTTGTGCTCAGTTCCCGCGCTGGAGAGCATCTGGTTCAGGTCTACGGTGCTGAGCTTGCCGTCTGCCTTCGTGGGCGTTTGCGGTAGCACAGGCGTAGCGGGCTGATCTGCCACCGCCTCGAAGGCCGCAATCTCATCGGGCTTCAGCTCGATGTAGCTGGTGTCGCCCGGGCCCAGGTAGAGCCGCACGCGCCCGTCAACGGTAGCGTGGTGATCGCACTGCATGGCGAAGCCGTTGCGTAGTGTAGCGCGCTCGCCCGCATGGGCCAGCGGCGCGGCCGCGCAGGCTGCAACAATCCACGCAATGTGCGTTCGCTTCAGCAGATTCAGTCTCCCGTGCGCGCCGTCCATAGCTTGCGGGGCGGCTCCGCGTGTACGGCCAGCTTTCGCGCCGTGGCCTCTTCGAGAATGATTCCCACGCCATCCGCGTCGTTGGGGCGCGCCTGCTTCCACCCGCGCAGCTTTGCCCGCGTACGCAACTCTTCCGAAGCATTGCCCATCAGCACCGGTTGTCCGGCCCACTCCAGCATATCGACGTCGTTCCAGTTATCGCCGATGGACATCACTTCCTTGCGGTCGATGCCCAGTCGCGCCGCCAGCCGAGACAGCGCCCAGCCCTTGGAGACACCGGGCGGCATCAAGTCGAGTATCGACAGATCGCGCGAGCCATACTCCGTTCGTACGCAGGAGCAGGCCCCGGCCCACTCACTCGCCGTCAGCGCCTGTTCCGCTCGTTTCATCGCATCCACACCGCCGCACACCATTCCCTGAATCGGGTCGTCGCCGTCGACGATGGCCTTCTCCAGCGGCTTCACCACCTCGATGGCCGAGCGGTTTGCCTCGACCCACAGCGCAATCCGTTTGTGTGCCTGCTCCATATCTTCCAGAATCAGCTCGCCCTGCCCTGCGCGGTCGAACGTAAAAACCAGCGTGCCGAAAGGCCGCAGCAGCGTGCTGAGTCCGCGGGCCACCCGCGCCTCCAGGTGACTGCGATCAACCGCCTCGCCGCCCAGCGTGCGAGTCACTGCACCATTCGACGTAATCAGGGGCATATCCGCTCGCAAACCAAGCCCGTCGAGCAGCGGGGCAGTGTAAGCCGTTCGCCGGCCGGTGGCGATGGCGACGGTGATGCCAGCCTCCTGTGCGGCCTTGAGAGCACGCGCATTACGCTGGCTGATCGTCTGCGAAAAGGTGGGGAGCAGCGTGCCGTCCATGTCGATAGCTACAAGGCGAACCGGGGGATGCATGGCTCCAGTGTACCGGTCGAGCGCCGCACAGCGCCCTTGTGACCCGCTGCTGACCGCAGTTGCACACCAATCCGGTACACTGTGCAGGTGGAACGCATCTGCAGCCAATGCCACGCCGTGATCGGCGCCGAACTTTATGATGACTGGTGCCCAGCCTGCGGAGGAGCCATCGTGCCCCGGTCGGCACTGCCATCCGAAGGCACGCCCCAGGCAGTGGATCATCGCGGCATCGTGCTGCCCAGGCGCCACGCGGTAGGCGGCATCATCTCGCCGCAGTAGCTCATTCGCCGCCGGAGTAGTAACCGTCCCGCGTCTGCACCTTGAAGTTGTCATGCTTCGGCACTGTCACGCGGATGTGCCGGTACCCGGCCTCGCCGGCCGCTGCTGGAGTGTAGCCCAGGCTGTACTGGCTGCGCAGCTCCTCGCGAATCTGCGCATAGACATCGCTGAGCGATGTCTTCTTGGTGACCTCGAACAGCGCGCCGCCCGTCTCTCCGGCAAGCGCTTCCATGTTCTTCTTACCGTCCGCGCGCTCCATTCCACCACCGGGCTCGCCGCGGCCGCCACCGCCGCCCGGCCCGCCGTGCCCGCCGCCACCTGGTCCGCCCATCGGCCCACCCATACCCGGAATCCCCATTCCGCCCGGCATGCTGAAGCCGTGGTGCTTCTCTTTGCCAAAATCCTTGTCCACAATCCGGATGCAGTACACCAGAACGTCGTTCTCCTGCGCGGCGCGGATGGCGCGGCTCTTGGTCACCTTGCTGCCCATGTCGTCGCCGTCACCCACCACGATCACCGCCTTGCGCCC
>DATMUN010000574.1:0-7566 GCA_035563895.1 Occallatibacter sp.
GACTTCGGCGGCAACTGGTGCGGCGACTGCCAGGTGCTCGACATCTACTTCCACGACCCCGCGAACCGCCCCATTCTCGAAGCCAATTTTGTGCTCGTACACATCAATGTTGGCCACATGGACGAGAACCTCGACATCGCCCGGCAGTTTCACATTCCGCTCGAGAAGGGCGTGCCCGCCGTCGCCGTGCTCACAGAGAAGGGCAAGCTGCTCTACAGCCAGCAGAACGGCCAGTTCGAGTCCATGCGCCGCATGCAGTCCTCCGCAGTTACGGAGTTCCTCGTGCAGTGGCGGCCTGAGAAGCCCGGCTGCTCCACCGTGGTCGTCAGCTGCTAGCAGCAGGGGAGGCAGAACGGTGCGATTCGATCTCGAAAAGGCCTCGCACTCTGAGGCCTACAAGTTGCTCATCGGCCTGGTAGCGCCTCGGCCCATCGCCCTCATCACCAGCATGGATGAAGCGGGCCAGCTCAACGCCGCCCCCTTCAGCGCGTACAACTACCTGTCCACCGATCCGCCCCTGATCGGCGTCGGGGTGGCCGACCGTTCCGGCGGCGCCTTCGTGCCCAAAGACACGGCGCGCAACATCCGCCGCACGCATGAGTTCGTCGTCAATGTCGTCACAGAAGACATCGCCGAGCGCATGAACCTCTGCGCCATAGACTTTCCCGGGGAGACCAGCGAACTCGACATCGCCGGCTTTACCACTGTGCCCTCGCAGGCAGTGCGCGTACCCCGCATCGCAGAGGCGCACGCCGCCCTCGAGTGTCGCGAGCACACAACGCTTGAAGTCGGCCGCACGCACATCATTCTCGGCCGCGTTGTAGCCATCTATGTGGATGACGCCTTTGTCGACCCCGCCGGACCGTACATCAAGGCAGAGGAGCTGCACTCAGTGGGCCGTATGAACGGCCTCGGCAAGTACGTGCGCACGCGCGACGCCTTCTTCACTATCCCGCGCCTCACGCTGGACCAATGGAAAAAAGGAAGCGAAAGGAACCTTTAGATTCTGACGGTTACAAGCCACGAAGAAAATCATTAAACAACTTTGCTTGTGGTGAACTTGCTTCTACTTTGCGGGGGCAATCATCTCCAACAGTGCGAAACCATGGCGAGTTTTGTGATATGTGTGTTTGGTTCGAGTATCTCGAGTAGCCCGCACTAGAGCGGGCTCGAGATCATCCTTTCGAATCATCTCTATATCGTCCGGCCTGCCAGGAAGGCGATCCTGCCGAAACCCGCCATCATAGTATTCTGCGAGAGCCTCGCGATCCGCGAGGAACCATGCCTCCATGGCTCGCACCATCAGGAAGACTCGATGCCCATTAAGATCATCGGGAAACGCCCAACCATCTCGATTGTGGAGATGAACTATGGGTGTGGCAGAAGTCATGGGAGCTTCGGCATCAACCAGAAGCACGCAAATATCACCAGGATGCACCTGCGTAACTGCACGAATGAATTTATCAAAGGCTTGATCCCTCCCACCGCAAGCAACAACGCGAGGTCTCTTCCCAACCGGGGCAATTTTCGCACAGTATTTCGCAAACCCTGTCTGCAGCTACGAAGTGTACTTTCCGTGTCACCGCCGCCTTCAACGTAGATTGTCACGCTCACCAGCGGTTTCCCCCGATTTGCCCGCTGGCCCAAAGATGTCCGAGCGTATACTCTTCGAGCCATATCTTCAGTTCACCCGCATCCAGGCGTCTGATCTTTGTCGCGCCGCTCTCTTTTTCGCAGATGCAGATTGCCTCAGGCGTATCAGAAAATGCGTCTACGAGGGCTGTGGAATGCGTAGTTACGACGAGTTGAGTGCGCTTCGAGGCATCGCGCAAGAGTTCAGCAAGTGTGGGGAGAATGTCGGGATGGAGTCCTAGTTCGGGCTCCTCAAGACAAATGAGGGGCGGCGGAGTCGGATTAAGCAATACTATGAGTAACGCGAGCCATCGGAGCGTTCCGTCAGACAATCTTGAGGCTGAAGTATTAAAACCGGAGGACTCTCGGACAAAAATCTGAATGCTTGTTGAAACGAGAGCTGCATCGACATCTTTAACGGGCTCATAAAATCTCTGCATGAGTTCGCGTAGGCGATCTAATGCTTGTATCTCGCCGCGATCACGCCATGATTTCAGAACCTCAGCGAGGTTGGTCATGTCTTCATCGAGGTTCAAGCTCCCTTGGCCAACCGGTTGCGGATCCCGCGGGTTGGCATCAACGCCAAATATCCAGTCGCGGTACAGTGCTATCTTGGTTAGCTTCAGTGGCAGGTCGGATAGTGCTTGGCGATACGAGGGACCAAAAGCTGCGCGAGCACCGATAGCGAGACATCGATATCCACGATTTTCGTTTGGGGACTTTTCCCTTCGTAAATGAAAACTGAATCAGGCGCAGAGGGAGGCCTGTTGAGATAAGAAAACGCGTTATTGCCTAAAGCTACACAAGCTCGAATATGCTCCGAATAGACCCGCAAAGAAAATGTGGGGGGATGTTTGATGAGCTTAATTTCATAGCTCCTAACATCGTCTGAACGCTCCGCACAATAGGTCACTTGAACAGTTGGCAGAAAGCCCTCAGTGGGGTTTTGTTTGGGAGTGCCCTTCCAAATCCATTCATCAACGCCGCCTGTGTTGATGAATGGATTTGGAAGGATTTTTGTCAGGCAGTCTGCTTAGCAGCCCAATGACTTCAATTAGATTCGACTTGCCTGAGCCATTTGCTCCGATCAAAATATTCAGCGACCGCAACTCAATCTCTTCGGTATCCGGGCCGAAGGAGAGCAGGTTTACCGGGCGGATCGATTTAATGAAAGGTATGTTGCCCATAGCAATTCTCATTCTCAGAGGATTCTGCTGCTACGGTACCACGATCATGAGAGCTCGGGGAGCAGCGTCATCAGCCATGGCTGAGTGTAGGTAAGTGTTTTGTGTTCCAGTAGGTGTACTGGATACGATGGATCACCGTGATGGTTGAGAGCACCGCCAGCACCCACAGCACCGGCGCCATTACGCCCCAGCGGTTGAACAGCGCGCCCAGGATGACCAGCACGATGCGCTCCGGCCGCTCCATGAAGCCCACTTTGCACTGGCCGATCAGAGCCTCAGCGCGGGCGCGCGTGTAGCTCACCATCAGCGACGTGACCATCACGAACGCCACCAGCACCACGTAACGGAAGCGGTTGATGCGGCCGTAGTAGACCAGCAACCCGAAGAACAGCACTACATCGGAGTAGCGGTCGATCACCGAGTCAAAGAACGCGCCGAAGACCGTCACCTGGTTCGTGCGCCGCGCCACGCGACCGTCCACCATGTCGAAGATGCCCGCGCCAATAATCACGAGGCCCGCGTACAGAAACATCCGCGTGGCATTCTCTGCGTTGGCATGTCCAAACAGAAACGCCGCAGCGATGTTGATCACCAGCCCGATGAAGGTAAGCACATTCGGGGAGATCCGGGTGAGCGAAAGACCGCGAACGATGCGGTCAAGAAGCCAGCCGCAGGTGCGGCCAAAAGCGCTGGTCCAGGTCATGCGAACTTCCTAGTTCTCGGTTCCGGTCGAGGCTACTTCTCCGTCTTCGCCGGCGTCATCGTGAATCGTGGTCAGTTTCAGGATCTCGAGCGCGCGCTTGCCGTTCGGCGTCACAATCGTCGCCACGTCACCCACGCGTTTGCCCACCAAGCCGCGGCCAATCGGCGACGTGGTCGAGATCAGCCCTTTGGATACATCGGACTCCTCGCTCGTCACCAGCCGGTACTCGATTTCCTCTTCCTTCGACTCGTCAAAGACCAGCACCGTGGAACCGAAGCCCACGCGGTCGCGCGGAATATTCGCTAGGTTCACGAGCGAGAGCTCTGCCATGCGCTTCTTCAGCTGGCCCAGCCGCGCATTCACAAACTCTTGCCGCTGTTTGGCCATGTGGTACTCGGCGTTTTCCGACAGATCGCCCAGTGCTACCGCCTTCTTGATCTCGGCGGGCAGCTCGTGGGCAAGCTCATGCTCCAGGACAGCAATCTCTTTGAGCAGCTGACTTTTAATGTGGTCCGGCATTCCTGTTCCGTGGCGGGAAGTTGTCTCGCACTGTCCGCGAGAGGTCCAATCGCTTGAAATCTCATTATACGCGCCGCGGTGGTATGTCGCGCCGCTATGCGGGGCGTTGGCGCGTCTGCTCGTCCAGAAACGATTGCAGGATCAACGTAGCCGCCACCTGGTCCACCACCTCGCGGTGCTCCTGCCGCGGTCGTCCAGCTTCGTAGAGCATTCGGTGGGCCTCCTCGGTCGTCAGGCGCTCATCCCACATGTGAATCGGAAGCCCCGTCAGCTCACCCAGTTCCGCGGCAAACGCCTGCGTCCGCGCCGAGCGGGGGCTCTCCTCGCCTGAGATGTGCAGCGGGTTGCCAACCACAATCCCCACCACCGCAAACCGCCGCGCCAGCCTTCCAAGCGACCGCAGATCCTCGCGCGTATTGCGCCGCCGCTCCAGCGTCATCACTGGCTGCGCCGTCAGGCCCAGCTCATCAGAAACGGCCACGCCAATGCGCTTTGACCCCACATCGAGGGCAAGATAACGAGGCGGGCTGGTCGATTCCGTCATTGGATTCCCGCTCCCAGCTTACAGCCACGCGGCTGCCTACCCCTGCTCACAGAAAAAGATCACCGATACAATAGAGAAATAGGAATCCAGACGCCCTTAAGTCGCGTCAAATCAGAGAATGAGTTTGCGCCGGACTGTGTTCCCGCTCATCCGGCGCAATGGAAGGATCTTGCAAGAGGAATGGCGCGTCGAGGTCGTAGCAGAAGAAAGCACAGCGGCCTGGGCTGCGGGGGAACCCTTTTCCTTCTCTTTTTCGTATTACTGGCAGCGGCTGGTGGGGCGGCATGGCTCCTCTTCACCCCGTTTGGACCCCAGTCCGAGACGTTTGTCGAGATTCCAGCCGGAAGCTCGGCAACGCGGATCGGCAGGTTGCTTGAAGCATCCGGCATCGTGCGCACCCGGTATGCTTTTGACGCTGTGCGCATCTGGAAGCATGGGACCCTGAGGGCTGGCGAGTATCGTTTCGACCATCCGGCATCCGTCTTCGAGGTCTACGGCCGTATTCAGCACGGCGATGTGTACACCAAAACCGTGGTCGTGCCGGAAGGCTCAACCATGTTCGACATTGCGGCCCGGCTGGAAGAAGCGGGGCTGGGAACCAGGGAGGAGTTCTTGCAGGCGGCCGTGCGCGACACCAATCTAATTGCAGACATCGATCCGCGCGCCAAGAGCCTGGAGGGCTATCTGTTCCCCGACACCTACCACCTTCCGCGCAGGTCCAGCGCCGACCAGATCGCTGCCGCCATGGCCCACCGCTTTCGCCAGGAAGCCGAAAAGCTCGGGCTCAAGGACAATGTGCGTTCCGTCGTCACGCTGGCCTCGCTCGTAGAGCGCGAGTCAGCCCTCGACACCGAGCGTCCCTTGGTGGCCAGCGTCTTTGAGAACCGCCTCGCGAAGCAGATGCCGCTCATGACCGATCCCAGCGTTATCTACGGCCTCCAGTTGCAGCACGAGTGGCGCGGTGCCATCTACGCGAGCGACCTGAAGCGCGACACGCCGTATAACACCTATCTGCACGCAGGAATGCCTCCCGGCCCCATCGCCAACCCCGGCGTTCCCTCGCTGCGCGCTGCCATGGAGCCTGCGCACACCGGCTATCTCTACTTCGTAGCCGCCGGAAAGAATCCGCAGGGGCACTCGCTGTTCGCTGAGACGCTCGAGGAGCACAATCGCAACGTGGCCGGCTATCGCAAGGCCGTCAAGACGGCAGGTGCGCAATGAAGCGTCTCTTGCTGCGCTCTGCCGCCGCGCTGGTTCTGCCCGCGCTTGCGCTCACCGGCTGTTCGCTCTTTCCCACCACGCGCAAACTGCCCGTGCCCAAGGTGCCAACGGTCACGCAGACCATCGCGCCTGAAGAACTCGTCGACCAGTTGAATAAGCGCTGGGTCGGCGTGAACGCACTCACCGCCACCGTGGAGATACAGGCCACGGTGCTCAAGACCGGTGAGGGAGTCGCCAAGGACTTCCCGTCCTGTCGCGGTTTCATCCTCATGCGCAAGCCAGACAACCTGCGCGTTGTGGCGCAATACTTCGGTGTGCGCATCTTTGAGATATCCAGCGACGGCAGCCGTTTCACGCTTTCGATACCGCAGAAGAGCAAGGCCATCGAGGGCTCCAACAAGCTCGCAAAGCGCTCCACCAACCAGCTTGAAAATCTGCGCCCTGGTTTCTTCTTCGACGCCATGATTGTGCGCGGACTTGAGCCTGACGATTTCTACTCCGTCATTGCCGACACTGAGACCGTGGAAGACGCGCAGAAGAAGCATCTCTACGCCGTGCCCGAGTACGTCCTCAGCATCACGCGCCACAATCCCGGCAGCCACATCGACATTCCAGTCCGTGTCGTCACGTTCCATCGCGAAGACCTGCTGCCCTACCAGCAGGACCTCTACGACGACAAAGGCAACCTGGAAACAGAGGTGTTCTACTCGAAGTACGCCGACTTCGGTGGCGCCCGCTATCCCTCAGTGGTCATCATCAAACGGCCCATCGAGGGCATTCAACTCGTCATGACCGTCGAGCGCGTCGTCGAGAATCCCAATCCGCCGCTGACAGACAGCCAGTTCCAGATCAAGCTGGCCGAGGGAACCGCCATCCAGCATCTGGACTGAGCCGCGCTGTCAGCCCGCGCGTCCCGTCGCATTCAGTTCGCTGTAGAAACCAAGATCGGTCCCGGTCGTCGCCTTCACAATCCACAGAATCTGCCCGTAGTGCAGGCCGAAGTGCTCCACTACCTGATACACGGCGTCCAGGCCGGTCACGGTATAGCCCTGGATCTCGTACACACGTGTCAGCTGTTCCGGCGTCAGGTGCGCCAGCGTCTCGCCTGCGGCTGCCATTGTGGCGCCCATCTGCTCCAGCAACTCATGGCGTGAGATGAGCCGCCGCTCCTTGAACTCCACCGGCCGGTTTCGTTCATCGCGATAGCCGTTGAACGATGCCACCAGCCACTGTGTCACGTTGCCGTTCAGGTGCAGCAGCAGGTTGCCGATGCTGTTGCTCGCCGCATTCGGCCGCCACCAGACCTGCTCGTCCGTCAACGGCTCCACGGCGCTCTTCATCCGCGGCCAGTACTCGTCCAGTAGCTTCTTCCGTGAGTGCTTCAGAAACAGTTCACTCAATTGGGATTCGTCCGGTGATGAATGTGTCGCGCTCATAGCGCAATAGTAGCGTTTGTCGCGAATAAAGACACACAGCCGGTATGCGCTGGCAATTTATGCCTGTGCATACCGGCTGTAGTCAGAGAGAAGATCAGTGTGCGTTTTGCCTGAATCTGGCCAGATTCAGGCGCCCTCGATGCTTGCAACGTGGATGGTCTTGGTCTCCGGGTCCAGTTTGCCCGTCACGGTCACGGTCTTGCCTTCGAACTGTTGCGCCCGCGAGGCATTGTCGAGTTGATACACCGCACCGGAGGAATCGCGTAGAACAAAGCCTTCGCCCTGCTTCACGACGGTGCCGGTGAATGTCATGGTTTTGCCTTC
>DATMUN010000575.1:0-2761 GCA_035563895.1 Occallatibacter sp.
GCCAGCCGTTGAGAACTGCGATGATCACCGCGGCACACCACGCAAGGGACTGCAAGAACCGGCCGTTCGCGAACTCGCCCATGACCGAGCGGCGGCCTGTGAAGAGCACCAGCGGCACCACTGCAAAGCTCAACTGCAGCGAAAGGATGACCTGGCTCAAGATGAGCAGCTTCTCGGTTCCCTGCTCGCCGTAGAACGCGACCACGAGGATGGTGGGCACGATGGCCACGCCGCGCGTGATGAGGCGACGCAGCCACGGCGCCACTTTGAGGTGCAGGAAGCCCTCCATGACGATTTGCCCGGCGAGCGTTCCAGTGATGGAGGAGTTCTGGCCGGAGGCAAGCAAGGCAACAGCAAACAGCGTGCTGGCTCCGGCAGCGCCTACCAGCGGGCTCAGCAGCTTGTACGCATCTTCGATGGCGGCCACTTCATAGTGGCCGCTGCGATGGAAGACCGCCGCAGCCACGACGAGAATGCCTGCATTGATGAACAGCGCCACGGTAAGCGCCACGGCGGAGTCCACGTTGGCAAGCCGGATGGCATCGCGGCGGCCAGCGGGCGTGCGCGGATAGCGTCGGCTCTGCACGATGGAGGAGTGCAGATACAGGTTATGCGGCATCACCGTAGCGCCAAGAATACCGATGGCGATATAGAGCATGCCGGGGTTGGTCACGATCTGCACGGTCGGGATCACCATGCTGCCAAAGGCTAGCGCGTAATCGGGCCGGGCAAGCGTGGTCTGAATGATGAACAGCGCGAGGATGACGCCGATAAGCGCGATAACCAGCGCCTCAACGTAGCGGAAGCCGATGCGCTGCAGCAGCAGGATCAGCATCACGTCGAGCCCCGTGATGAGCACGCCCCAGAAGAGCGGGATGTGAAAGAGCAGGTTAAGCGCGATGGCCGCGCCGATGACCTCAGCCAGATCGCAGGCGGCGATAGCGATCTCCGCGCCGAGCCACAACAAAAAGCTGGCGCGCGGGCCGTAAGACTCATGACAGAGCTGCGCCAGATCGCGATCCGTGGCGACACCCAGCTTGAGCGCAAGGCTCTGCAACAGGATCGCCAGCAAGTTCGACAGCATGATGACGAACAGCAGCGTGTAGCCGAAGCGCGCGCCGCCGGCGATGTCCGTCGCCCAGTTGCCGGGGTCCATGTAACCGACAGCGATCAGGAATCCGGGACCAAGGAAGCCGAGCAGCCGCTTCCAGTAGATAGGCGAGCACGAGACAGACACGCTCGCGTGCACATCTGGGAGCGAAGGCTCCGGGGCAGCGAGTGTCGTTGTGATCTGATCGGCCATAAAAAGCAAAAATGGGGCCCTGCACTTGGAGCTGCCCACTTTCGTCCAGTATGGCACAGGAAGTTAACTATGGTTAATAAATTTCGCCGCGTGCCATTATCTGGTTTCGCTGGCGCGAACCCAGACAGCCTCAGCGGCCGCACGCTGCACAGACGATGCTCCGGTAACCAGCTCAAATGAAATAGTCTTATCGTCACTGCGCCCCAGACAGTGCAGGCTGACTCCGGGGCCAATGCCTGCCTGGTGGAGTTGCAACAGCAGCTCGGGATCGCGTTCGTGGAAACTGACGACCGTGTAGTTCTGGCCAGCCTCGGCCTCAGATAACTGCCGCTCACCGCGGGCACGGCGCGCCGCGGGCGGCTCGGGCAGAACGGCGTTGCCGTGTGGGCATGCGCCTTCCTCGCCGAACTTCTCGCGCAGCTTGGCCTCAAAGGCGGGCGAGACGGCGTGCTCCAGGCGCTCAGCCTCTTCGTGAATCTGATACCACTCCATGCCGAAGTCCTCACTCAGCATGCGCTCGATGAGGTGGTGGCGCAGGGCGGTGCGGTAGGCAGTTTCGCGGCCCGTCTCGGTGAGGCGCACGATGCCGTCTGCGCCAACCTGGACGCAGCCGTCGCGCTTGAGGCGCTTGAGGGCCATGGTCACCGCAGGCGGCGACACCTCGAGCCAGTGCGCGAGCGCTGCCGGATAGACCTCCAGCCCCTCGGCCTCGGCTTCAAGCACGGCCTTCAGATAGTTTTCGCGCGATACAAACAGGGCGTCTTTCATGATGCAAACCGACACCAGTCTAAACGGAGCGTTGATGTTTCTGCGTAGTTCTGTGCTGCAAACTGTGGGTAGCTACTTAGTCACTTTGTTGCATGCCCAATGACCCGAACGTGCCATAACGCTTCCAGGCTTGTTTACCTAGAATCAAACACGTGGAGCAAAGTATGAACAACGAAACGCCCCGCGAAGCTTTTCAGGCTGCATATGACCGGGCAGCCATGGAGTTGCAGCAGATTCAGCACGAGTTTGAACGTCTCGTGATGCGCCATCAGCAGGTGACGCGCGCCGTGGAAGTGCTGAAGCCGGAATCAAAGCTGGACGACCACCGCAAATCTGCAACCATGTCCCTGACGACACGTATGGCTGGACTCGCCGTGCGCACGCGTTTAACGGTGATGGAAAAGCTGCCGGAGGAGTAACTGCCGAGTGCTGTCGGTTACGGCAGCCATGGTTTTCTCGGAATTGAAAAAGGCCAGCCCGATCGGGCTGGCCTTTTCACGTCTGCTGCCTTGGAGCTACTTTACAGTCACCTTGGGCTCGACCGAGAGACCAGGACGAAGCTTGTGGTCCGTATCTTCATCCTTCAGATCGGTAAAGTCGATGCGCACCGGAACCCGCTGCACCACCTTCACGTAGTTGCCGGTTGCATTCTCGGGGGGGAAGCCGGGGACAGACGGGATGTTCCCCAAT
>DATMUN010000576.1:0-5586 GCA_035563895.1 Occallatibacter sp.
GCCCGCGTCTGGTCGCCGGGGCCACGTGGTTCGATCCCGCGTCGGTGGGTCAACCGCTGCATTGGCAGGGTGGTCAGGTGCGTTACTTCGTAGATCAGGGATCGCTGAGTGCGACCGTCACCAACGCCCAGGCAGTGGCGATGGTAGATGCGGCTGCCGCATTGTGGAGCGCGGTGCCCACCGCGGGCGTCATTCTCACCGACGCAGGCTCGCTCACCGAGGACGTCTCCGGCACCAACACCGTCGCCGGATCCAGCGTCTTCGCTTCCCCGGCCGATGTGGCTCCTTCGGCCACGAACTACCCCGTCGGAGTCGTCTTCGACGCGGACGGTTCAGTGATCGACACGATCTTTGGCGCGGGAGCAAGCGATCCCAACGCCTGCCAGAACGACGGCGTGTGGACCTGGGCGGACAACTGGAATACCAACGCCACGTTTACGCATGCAGTCATCGTTCTGAACGGCCTCTGCACCAACACCACCAACCGGCTCACCATGATGAGCTTCGAGCTCGAACGCGCCTTCGGCATCGTGCTGGGGCTGGGTTTTTCGCAAGTGAACCCCGGCGCTTTCTCAAGTGGCGACCCCAATCAGACCGCAGGTCTGCCGGTGATGCAGCCCGTCTCCGGCGCATGCGGCCCCTCCGGTGGCAACTGCATTCCCAACCCCGGCAGCCTGCGCCTCGATGACATTGCTGCGCTCAACCGCCTCTATCCCATCACGACGGCGAATCTCGCCAGCTTCCCGGGCAAGCAGTTGACTGCGGCCAACACTGTCTCAGTCACCGGCACCCTCAGCTTTCGCGACGGTATGGGCATGCAGGGCGTAAACGTCGTCGCCCGGCCTCTCGATGCGAACGGCAACCCGCTCTACTCCTACACGGTCACCGCAGTCAGCGGCGTGCTCTTCAACGGCAAGCACGGCAACCCCGTAACCGGCTGGACCGACAGCGCGGGCAACCTGCTCACCAACTGGGGCTCGGAGGACGCGACCGAGCAGGGCTCCTTCGATCTCAGCTTCATGCCCTTGCCGCCCGGAATGGCCTCGGCGACCTATCAGGTCACCTTCGAGGCAATCAATTCTCTCTATATGCTTGAGAACCTCGTCGGGCCGTACTACGACGGCTCGCCCACGCCCTCTGGAACCATGCCCACGCTGACGATTGCCAACCGGGCCGCGGGCGCCACCGACAATGAGACAGTCACCGTCGAGGACTCCGCCACGCGCGGCAATGCAGACGCGATCGGCAGCGAGGCCACTCCCCGCCTGCTTCCTGCGGGCGGCATGTGGACCGGCAGGCTCAGTAAAGTCAATCAGGCCGACTGGCTCTCGTTCCCCGTCCGCGCCAACCACACCTTCACCATCGTGACCCAGGCCGTGAACGAGAACGGCACCGGCAACAACAGCAAGGCCATCCTCGCGCTCGGCCTCTGGAACGCCACCGACGCGCTCGGCTCCTCCGCTGCCGCCGCAGCCCCGGGGCTCAACGGCTACGCGGCAGGCGAGTCCGTGCTGACAGCTGCCACTGCCGCTGACGACTTAGTCCGCCTCGGCGTGACGGACCTGCGCGGCGACGGCCGCCCCGACTACCGCTACGTCGGATGGGTGCTCTACGCCGACACCGTCTCGCCCACACACCTGCCCGCCGCGGGTGGCGCCATCGTAATTCACGGAACCGGCTTTCGCGCATCGGACACGGTGAAGGTCGGCGGCAAAGCGGCGACCGTCACCAGCAGCTCTCCAACCGAGATCACGGCCATCGCTCCCGCGTCCTCTACCTCGGGGTCAGTGGATGTGGAGGTGGACGACCTGCCTATCTTCTCCGCCTCGGCCATCATCTTCGGCGGCGTGAGCTACGACGCCGGCACGGGCGACTCCATCACGCTCATCACCGCGCCCATGAATACCGTCTCGCTCGGCGTGCCGCTTCCCTTCACCGTGCAGGCGCTGGACAACGCTCTGAACCCCGCCCCGGGTATGACAGTCACCTACTCCGTAAGCAGCGGGACAGCCACACTGGGGTGCGGACAGGTCAGCTGTTCTGTAACCGCCACCGGCGATGGCATAGCCACCATGAACGTAACCGCCACCTCGACCTCGCTCGCCGTCGTCACGGCCACCCTCAAGAACACCGCAAACTTGCAGGCGCACTTCACCGGCGGCACAGCGCCCACCATCGCAGCAGTCAACTCATCGCTCTCGGTCGCGGCTGGGGCAACGGTCAACTGGCCGGTCCAGGCGCTGGTCCTCAACAGCGGGTCCCCCGTGAGCAGCCAGACCGTAACCTGGACTGTGGCCAGCGGAATTACGCTCTCCGGCGCGGCAGCCACAGTGTCCAACGCGAGCGGCATTGCCTCCACAACACTGACCGTAGGTCCGCTCGCTCCCGGAGCCACCGCCACGGCCAGGGCCTGCGTGAATGGAACGCAGAACTGCGCAACCTATACCGTGCTGGGCGCGCGGACCGAGTACGGCTGGATCGAGGCCGTTTCAGGAACAGCGCAGAGTCTCACCTCGTCCGCCACGCCCTCTCAGGTCGTCCTGCGCCTGCACGACATGAGCAACAATCCCATGGCTGGCGGCACCGTCACGCTCTATCAGGCGCTCTTCGCGTGGACGCCGCCCTGCTCTGCCCATGGCCGCTGCGCCGCGGCGCAACTGCTCGCCTCGCAAACCGCCACGGCCACCTCGGCGCTGGACGGTACAGTCGTCTTTACCCCCGCGGCAATCTCCGGCACCGCAACCAACCTGAGCGCGCTGGCGGCCACGGGCAACGCATCTACGCTGGCCATCACCATCGAGCAGCACCCCTAAGGGCCTG
The DNA here is from genome assembly GCA_035563895.1 of Occallatibacter sp. Taxonomy (GTDB): domain Bacteria; phylum Acidobacteriota; class Terriglobia; order Terriglobales; family Acidobacteriaceae; genus Telmatobacter. Next base: position 2,821 of record DATMUN010000576.1, read on the forward strand.
TTCCCTCTCCTCAGGTGGTGGCGCCGGGAGCCAATTTTCACGAGCTCAAGGAGAGAGGAGTGACGCATACCGGGTGTCTGCTAGCGACGATTGACGCCGAAATCGGGAAAATTGGCCCCGGCCCTAGCATCTACTCGCGCTTGCCGCCCAGCCAGCCGCCCAGCCACGCCGTAGGCAGCGCCAGCACCACCAGCGACACGGGATACCAGTGCGGTCCGAAGGCGGGCCCCTTGTTCCACGTCACCACAGCGCCCAGCAGGCTGGCCGCAAATCCCAGCGCTCCCAGCACCGTCACGTGCAGCATGGGCCGCGCAGGAGCCAGCCGCGCCGTCAGCCATGCACCCAGCACGCCATAGATCGTCCGATAGGCCGTTGCCGCCAGCAAAGCCGTATCCGACGCCCGCTGGCCCAGCGGCGGCAGAAAGCCCACGGCCTGCAGCAGCGCGTCGGTTACCACGGAGAGCAGAATGCCTGTGAGGGCCCCGACGAGCACCGCCAGAATGCTCCTGCCGATGCGGTTTGGGTTGTTAGGCATGGTCTCCTCCCGGCGCGGATGCGATCCAATCCGACCACGCCGCATCGCCGCCCCGCAAGCGAATTCTTCCCGGTGCTTTCGCGTATTCTGGTGGACCCTGCGCCCCCGCAAAAGCATCCATAAGAATGAGGTCCATCTGTGAGTACGCTGACTCAGCCCCTTTCCCCAGGCAAGCGCCCTCGTGTGGTCATCGTAGGCGGAGGTTTCGGCGGCCTGCGCGCTGCGCGCAGCCTTGCGAACCTTCCCGTCGACGTCACTCTGATCGACAGGCGCAACCACCACACCTTCCAGCCCCTGCTCTATCAGGTGGCGCTGGCCGTTCTTTCCCCTGCAGACATTGCCCAGCCCATCCGCACCATCTTCCGCAGCCAGAAGAACGTGGAAGTGCTGATGGACGAGGTGACCGGCATTGACACCGCAGGGCGAGCCATCCTGACCAGCTCCGGCGCGCGGCTCGACTACGACTACCTGGTGCTGGCCACCGGCGCCACGCACTCCTACTTTGGCCACGACGACTGGGCCACGCAGGCTCCCGGACTCAAGTCTGTTGAAGACGCCACCGAAATTCGCCGCCGCGTCCTGCTGGCCTTCGAGCTGGCCGAGCGCCACATGCAGGAGCACGGCTGGCACCCGCCGCTGAACTTCGTCGTGGTCGGCGGCGGCCCCACCGGCGTCGAGCTTGCCGGAGCCATCTGCGACATCGCCCGCATCTACATGCGCCATGATTTCCGCCACATCGACCCAGCGAAGGCGCGCGTGCTGCTGCTAGACGGCGGTGGCCATGTGCTTGCCGCCTATCCCCTCGACCTGCGCCTGAAGGCAGAGAAAGCCCTGGCCGAGCTTGGTGTAGAGGTGCACACGCAGACCCACGTCACAGGCGTTGGGCCGTCGTGGGTGGACGCCCAGGTGAACGGCGCTCCGGTGCGGTTCGAGTCAGCCGTAACGCTCTGGGCCGCGGGCGTGCAGGCCTCGCCGCTCGGCAAGATGCTGGGCGCGCCCCTTGACCGCCGCGGCTGCGTCCTCGTCGATGGCCAGCTCAACCCGCCATCGCTGCCGGAAGTATTCATTCTGGGCGACTTGGCCCACTTCGAGCAGGACGGCCATCAAATTCCCGGCGTGGCCCAGCCAGCCATACAGATGGGCGACTTTGTAGGCCGCACCGTGGCAGCCGACCTCGCCAGCAAGCCGCGCCCCTCCTTCCGCTACTTCGACAAGGGCGACATGGCCACCATCGGCCGCATGGCCGCCGTGGCCAAGGTGGAGTGGCCCTTCAAAGCGCACATGAGCGGACTGCCGGCCTGGATGACCTGGCTCGTGGTCCATATCTTCTTCCTCATCGGCTTCCGCAGCCGTGTGCGCGTCTTCGCAGCGTGGGTCTGGACGTACTTCACCTTCACCCGCGGCGCGCGCCTCATCACCGGCGACCAGACCCTGCCCGGCTGGGACGCGCTGGCAGCCGCGCCGCCAGGCAAAGCAGCGCCGGAAGCAGAACCGGTGACCGTCAAACATTCGGAAGCTTCAAGTTAGCCGTGACCACCCGCCCGGTCGAGTAAACTGGATAGGTCATGCTCGACCTGGGATTCGTCCGGGGCAACCTGGAAAAAGTAGAAGAGAAGCTGCGTGCGCGCGGGGCTGATCCCGCTGCGCTGCTGGGCGATTTTCGAGCCCTGGACCTGCGCCGCCGCGAGGCCATCACGCAGGCGGAGCAACTGAAAGCCCGCCGCAACGAACTCTCGCAGCAGGTGGGCGCGCTCAAGAAGGCCGGGCAGGACGCCACGGCCGTGATGGAAGAGACGCGCTCCATCAAGGACCGGCTGGACGACCTGGACAAGGCCGCCGCCGCGCTCGACGACGAGATGCGGCTGTCCCTGGCTCGCATTCCCAACCTGACCCGCGACGAGGTTCCCACCGGCACGTCCGAAGCGGACAATGTCGTCGTCAAGACCTGGGGCGAGAAGAAGACATTCGATTTTGAGCCGAAGCCCCACTGGGAGCTGGGCGAGGCGCTGGGCATTCTCGACCTGGAGCGCGCGGCCAAGCTCTCCGGCGCGCGGTTCGCCGTTTACATGGGCGCCGGAGCGCGCCTCGAGCGAGCGCTGATCGGCTTCATGCTCGACCTGCACACCCAGAAGCACGGCTACACCGAGGTGCTTCCGCCGTTCATGGTCAACTCCAAGTCGCTCTTTGGCACCGGGCAGCTGCCCAAGTTTGCCGAGGACCTCTTCCGCTGC
>DATMUN010000577.1:0-3776 GCA_035563895.1 Occallatibacter sp.
CAGCACCGCAGCCGACTGCCGCTCCAGCGTTACGCGAATGTAGACCGTCATCCGCTTGCCCAGGATGCGGTCGTCAATCTGTGCGCTGTAGCCGCGAATCGCCCCCGCCTGTTCCAGCGCCAGGATGCGCCGCGAAGCCGCCGAGGCCGAAAGCCCCACCGCCTCGCCCACCTCAAAGTTCGTGGCGCGTCCGTGGCCTTCCAGGTACTGCAGAATGGCGCTGTCCAGCTCATCCATCCCGGCCTGTGCGGCGGTCACGCGAGATTCTTGCGGCGATCGCGTTAAACGATCACGTTTTGTGCTCATGGATGCGTTCTATCACGAACTTTGCACACATTGGAAGCAGAATGCACCGTACGATCATTCACAAGCAGGAAGCCGCAGATAAGTCCGTGCCGGATCAGCCCTCCCTCAGTTCAATCTCCGGCACGGCAGCTTCACCACGGCCCGCCCGCGGCGCATGTTCCTACTTAGGGCCCCCCCAATTTTTTGAAGGAGCAGTGCAATGATTATCGGCGTTCCCAGAGAAATCAAAGACAACGAAGCACGCGTTGGCGTCACGCCGGCAGGCGTCAAAGCGCTCACTGATGCAGGTCACAAAGTGCTGATCGAAACGCAGGCCGGAGCAGCCTCCGGCTTTGTCGATGCCGAGTACGTTGCCGCCGGAGCCGAGATCGTTGCAGAGGCCGCGCAGGCCTGGAACAAGGCCGAGATGGTCGTCAAGGTAAAGGAGCCCGTCGAGAAGGAGTACGGCTTCTTCCGCGAGGGCCTCGTGCTCTTCACCTACCTGCACCTCGCTCCGTTGCCCGACCTCACCGACAAGCTGCTCAGCTCCAGGGTGATCGGCATCGCCTATGAGACCGTGCGCGACAAGGCTGGCACGCTGCCGCTGCTCACGCCTATGAGCGAGGTCGCCGGCCGCATGAGCGTGCAGGTCGGCGCCAGCTATCTTGAGAAGGAGCGCGGCGGCCGCGGCATTCTGCTCGGCGGCGTCCCGGGCGTGCCTCCCGCGCACGTCACCATCATCGGCGGCGGCATCGTCGGCACCAACGCGGCGCGCATCGCCCTCGGCTTCGGCGCCAAGGTCACGTTGGTCGACCTCAACCTGAACCGCCTCCGCGAGCTCGACGACATCTTCAACGGCCGCCTCTACACGCTCGCTTCAAACAGCTACAACCTCGCCTCCGCCACCCGCGAGGCAGACCTCGTCGTCGGTGCGGTCCTGATCCCCGGCACCACCGCTCCCAAGCTCGTCACCCGCGAGATGGTCTCGCAGATGAAGAAGGGCGCGGTCATAGTCGATGTCGCCATCGATCAGGGCGGTTGCGTTGAGACGGCCAAGCCCACCTCGCACTCCAACCCCAGCTACGTAGTCGACGGCGTGGTGCACTACTGCGTGACGAACATGCCCGGCGCCGTGCCGCATACTTCCACGCTGGCGCTCACCAACTCGACCTTCCCGTATGTCATGCGTCTGGCCAAACTCGGCGCACGCGAAGCCCTCAAGCAGGACGCCGGTCTCGCCGAGGGGCTCAACACGTGGCTCGGCACGCTCACCTATCGCGGCGTGGCCGAGAGCCAGAAGCGCGATTGGGTACCTGCAGCAACCGTGCTCGCTTAAAACCGGAAGAGCGGGTACTCAGGCGCTCGCGCTGCTTGAGTAACTGCGCTCACCATCGAACGGCTCATCCACGATGACGAGGTTCCCTCCGCCGTCCTTCACGGCGTAGAGGGCCTCGTCACACCTGTGCAGCAGCTGCCTCCAGTCGCTGTGCCCATCCTGTAGCTCGGCCACGCCCATGCTTGCCGTCGACACAAGTGTGTGGCTGCTGAACGGGATGGAGAACTCCGCAATCGCCGCGCGCAGCCGCTCCGCAATGTCGCGTGCTTCAGCAAGCCCCGTCTCATTCAGAACAATCACAAACTCATCGCCGCCGAACCGCGCCACAATATCGCCGGGCCGCACATGCTGCTGGACGCACCATGAAATCGCGCCCAGCGCCGCATCGCCTGCAAGATGGCCGTGCTCGTCGTTGATGCTTTTGAAATTGTCGAGATCGATGAGGATCGCCGATAGGGGCCTGTCGTTCCGTCGGCTTGCAGCAATCGCGCTGCTGGCCATCAGCTCCAGCGCGCGCCGATTCAGCAGTCCGGTCAGCGGATCCGTAAGCGCCTGCATCTCCAGGTCGTGACGCAGGCGTGCCGCCGTCATCCATACAAACGCCACCATCACCGCTGCTTGCAGCACCGCCGTGTTCAGCACAATCCATGCCAGTGCAGGCCCCGCACGCAGATAGTCCTGCGGTGCCGGATGCTCGATCAGCAGTCCAAGCCGCACCACATTGCCCAGGCACAGCAGCGCCAGCAGACCCGCCATCAGCCCGCTCGCCGCGCGCAGATGCGCCGGTGTGTGCTGCACCAGTGTCCACACGATCATCCCGAGCTGCAGCGCAAGCACCACGCTCAGCGCGCCAAGCCGCGGCGTGGTGCTCGGCTGCAGAATGCTGTACTGGATCAAGACAGGACAGAGCAGCACGAGCAGCACTGCGTGTCTGCGCCACACCGGGGTGCGGTCGCTGAGAAACAGGCTGATTGAGTAATGCAGGCACAGATACCCGATCGGGAAAGCCATGTCTCCCGCGAAGATCGAAACCCATTCCGGCACAAGTCTGCGCAGGGCTACAAGAGCGGCGCCAAGGGCAAGAAATACACCGGTTGCTGCAAACCACCACATGCCGTCAACGCGCTTGTGCATCCGTGCGTTGATCAGCGTCAGTGGAATGAAAAGCGCCAGCAAAACAGCGTGAACGATATGGAGTGTATGGATATCCAACTCCGAAGCTCCTAGAGTTGTGGCCTAACTAACGAAATTGAGATACCGGGAGGCGCGGATGAATCTATCTATCTACCGCTTGGTATGGCAAAATCATATAACATCACCCCCTCGTCGCGTGCGAACCGAAGTTACCGGCGCAATCGGAAGCTCGACCGCCCTATAATCGCCCCATGTCCTTCTGGGGCAATACGCGGCAGCGCACCATCTTCCTGCTCGGCACGGGAGTGGTGCTGTTTTTCGCCGTGCTGGGCGGCCTGCAGGCGTTCAACACCACCAACGTCCGCTTCCTCAACCCGGAATCGGCAGGCGAAACCCTGGCCCTCACCGGGCTTACCGTACTCGTCTACCTGCTGCTGCTGCTCGTCCTGCTTCTGTTGCTCCGCAACATCCTCAAGACCTACGCGGACCCCAGCAGCAGCGTCCTCGGTTCCCGGCTGCGCACGCGCATGGTGCTGGGCGCGGTGCTCATCGCTCTCACGCCTGCCATCTTCATGTACCAGTTCAGCTTCGAGCTGATGAACCGCTCGCTCGATCGCTGGTTCTCGCCCAACACCTCCGAACTCCACGCGCAGTCCACGCAGGTCGTGCTCGAGCTGGCGCAGTACGTCGCCAGCAACGCGCGCAGCGAGGCCGTCGCCATCGCAGCCACCAGCGCCATACAGGAAGGTCCGCGCGCACTTCAGCCCGTATTTGCGGCGCACCGCGTCACCCTCGAGGGCGGCTTTGTCCTCGTCTTCGACGCGAATCGCAGCGTGACCGCCAGCTTTGAAGCCCCGCCCGAATCAAGCTCCGCCAGCCTCATCCCCTGGGAGGCCGACCAGCCCGTCTCCGGCGCCGCGTTGCCCACTGTTCCAATGAAGGCGCCGCTTTACCAGGGGCTCCTCAGCGCCGCGCAGCGCAACGACGGCTCGGTGGTGCGCATCGCCGGGCGCGACTACGC
>DATMUN010000578.1:0-9900 GCA_035563895.1 Occallatibacter sp.
GAGCCGTAGAAGCGCGAGTAGTTTGCTATCCGCGTCACGTACCAGCCAAAGGCCAGTGTGGACGGGAACCACACGGCAGTGGCAGCGAACGCGCCGACCATCACGTGGCTCCAGTGTTCGGTGCGCTTCGTTCCAAAGTGATAGAGAGCGCCCAGCACGGCAACACTCGCGCTCAGCGATATGGCCCAGCGCGCCAGGCGCCAGAAGAAGATGACCGCGAAGCGAAGCTCGTGTACCGCGTTGTCGATCATCCAGCTTTCAATCTGGTGGCCGAAGACCAGCAGCAGCGTGGCCAGCGCCAGCGGCACGCACACAATCGGCACCAGCAGCAGTGCGCGCATGCGCCGCTGCCAGAAGCCCCAGTCTCCGCGCGGCAGTCTGTAGGCGCGCCGAAATCCTTCCATCAGCGAGAGCATGAGCCCGAGTCCGGCAAAGACGCTCAGCGCAATCGCCGAGCTGAGCAACTGCACCGAGTGCAGCGGCCGCTCCAGTATCGACGAAGCGAGCATCGAGTACGCATCGTCGGGAAGGAAGTGCAGGAAGGTCCAGCGGATCTCGCCCATCAGCGTCGGCCCTTCCGGAACCAGCGCAAACAGCGTCGTCGCCACCACCATGGCCGGGAACAGCATCAGCATGCCCGAATACGCAGCCGCCTTGGCCGTGTTGAGCACGTCGTGCTCCATCGCCAGCCAGAGGGCCTTGCGAAACTTTGCTGCAAAATCAACCATGGGCATCACATGCAAGAGTAGTGCATTCGCCGCTGGTTGGGGCGAACGGAGAATCCACCGGAATCCGTCTGGTGCACAGCGCGAGCCGGCAGGCCATCCGGATTGTGAACCTTGTGCAATTTGAACACTGACCTGGGTTAGGCAATCGTTTTATCATGGGCGGGACATGTTCTCTTTCAGGTTAGATGCTGCTCGTTCTTTCTTCAGCCATGCAGCCATTTGCGCACTCCTTGCAGCGGGCCCCGTCTTTGCACAGCAGACCGGTACGCGAGCTCAGCTCGCTTCAAAAGAGCTGAACGAGCGCGTGGAGTCTCTGCTGCACAAGATGACCCTCGAAGAAAAGGTCGGCCAGCTTGCGCAGTACTCTGCCGGATTCGCCACCGGGCCCAATGAATCCAGGCTGACCTATGACCAACTCGTCGAGCGCGGAGCCATCGGCTCCATGCTCAACGTCATCGGTGCAGAGCAGACCAATCACTATCAACACATCGCGGTCGAAAAGTCGCGGCTGCACATTCCGCTCCTCTTCGGTCTGGATGTGATTCACGGCGACCACACCAGCTTTCCCGTTCCGCTGGCCATCGCCGCGAGCTGGGACCCGCAGGCAGCCGAATCCGTTGCACGCACCGCGGCAGTCGAGGCGCGTGCCGATGGCATCGCGTGGGTGTTCTCGCCCATGGTGGACATTTCGCGCGACGCGCGCTGGGGACGCATTATTGAGTCCAACGGTGAAGATCCCTATCTGAGCTCAGCGCTCGCGCGTGCCTGGGTCAAGGGCTATCAGCAGGACGATCTGACGAAGCCTGACTCTGTAGCCGCTTGCGTGAAGCACTTCGCGGCTTACGGAGCAGCTATCGGCGGGCGCGACTACAACGCCGTCGACATGAGCGATGTGACGCTGCGGCAGGTGTACCTTGCACCCTATCGCGCTGCGGTGGATGCAGGCGTAGCTACTGTGATGACCTCGTTTAACTCGCTTAACGGCGTACCCGCCACGGCGAACCCGCTAACCCTGACGCGCATTCTGCGGAAGGAGTGGGGCTTCGATGGATTCGTCGTTTCTGACTGGGGCGCGGTTGGTGAGTTGCTGAATCATGCCATCGGCGCCGACGGAGCCACCGTAGCGCGCAAGGCGCTCGAAGCGGGCACCGACATGGATATGGAGTCGAACCTCTACGCGACGGTGATTGCCAGCCAGGTGCGCGAGGGCAAGATTCCGGAGAGCGTGGTGGACGAAGCCGTTCGCCGCGTGTTGCGTGTTAAGTTTGCGCTCGGGCTGTTCGAACATCCCTACACGCAGTCCAGTTCGGCATGGACCATCACACCCGAGCGCCGCGCGCTGGCTCGCAAAGTCGCTGCTGAGACGCTTGTCCTGCTCAAGAATGAGCCAGTGGAAGGCGTCGGCACACTGCTGCCGCTCAAGGCCTCGAAACTGAAGAAGGTTGCGCTGATTGGCCCGCTGGCCGATGATCGTGTGAACCTGCTGGGTGCGTGGACCACCGGCGATCCGAAAGACGTGAACACACCGCTGGCAGAGCTAAAGCAGCGCCTTGGTGAGAAGCTGCTCTACGCCAGAGGATCGGAGCTGCTGACTGGTCCGGATGCCGAAGTGCTGAAGCACGCTGTCTTCGGCGGGTCAAAGGCATATGAGGACGGCACCGCAATCGAAGATGACGACAAACTGATTGCGCAGGCTGTGGAGACAACGAAGCAGGCAGACGTTGCGATCCTCGCGCTGGGCGAGCCGACGAACTGGATGGAAGGTGAGGCCTCGAGCCGCGCGCATCTGGGCTTCACGGGCAACCAGCAGAAGCTGCTCGAGGCCGTGGTTGCCACAGGGAAGCCGGTGATCCTGGTGGTGCTTGCTGGCCGTCCGCTCCAGCTGACGTGGGCGGCTTCGCATGTTGCGGCGATTGTAGAAGCGTGGAGCCCGGGCATCGAAGCGGGACCTGCGATCGCAGATGTTCTCTTCGGAGATGTGAACCCCTCGGGCAAGCTGCCCTCGAGCCTGCCGCGATCTGTCGGGCAGGAACCGCTCACGTACATGCAGTTCCCAACTGGGCGTCCGGCCCACGGCGAGCTTGACCGCATGCCGAAGGACGCGCCGGAGAAGTTTCAGTCGCGCTACATGGATGAGGACAATGCCGCGCTGTTCCCATTTGGCTGGGGACTGAGCTACACGCGCTTCCGCTATGCGAAGCCGACGGTGAGCCGCGCGGAGGTGCCGCTGCAGGAGGCTCTGTCTACCGGAGCTCCGCTGCTGACGGTTGGTGTGGACGTGACCAACTCCGGCAGCGTGGCGGGAACGGAGGTTGTGCAGCTCTATGTGCGCAACACAGCGGCCAGCGTGGAGCAGCCGCTGCGCGAGCTGAAGGGCTTTGCGCGCGTGACGTTGGCTCCGGGCGAGACGAAGCATGTAAATCTGCCGCTGGGCTTTGCGGAGTTGAGCTTTGTTGCCGTAGATCTGCACCGGACCATCGAGCCGACTACGTATGATGTGTGGGTTGGTGGCAGCTCGCGGGCAACCGAGGAGACTAGCTTCAAAGTGATCGAGTAGTGCAGCGCAATGCTGAACTGCGCAGGCCCTCTTTGGAGGGCCTGCGCAGTTTGTGCTGGGTTTGGTCTCGCGTTAGTACTCGCTGATCAGAGTCTCGGTGCCGTCTGCTGCGGTGAAGCGGATGACTGGCGTGCTGTAGACGGACTGCACGGCGGAGGATGTTGAGGTGGTTCCGCTCGGCGTGGTGATGGCGAGGGTGCGCGCGATCATGTCGCCCTGGACGCGTGTGCCGATGAGCAGATATCCATTGGCGTCGTTGCCGCCGAAGGCGCTGATCATGTATCCGGCTGCGGCCAGCTTCTTTGCAGCGTCCGCAATGCCGTCGAGCGTGGCGATGACGGTTTGGGTCTCGAAAACGGTGTGCGTGTCGCCGGTCCAGCCGTAGGAGAGCAGCACGGCCTGGCCGTTTTCGTCGAACGAAACGGCGGTGATGACGCGGCTCTCGTTTCCATCCTGCGTGGCAGCGGTGGAGATGGCGGAAGGAGCGACGGTTTCAAGGCGCTGGTCGAAGCCGCCGGTGGCGAAGGTGGAGACCCAGGCCATGGCGTAGGCGTTGTTGGCGGGCTCGAGGTCGATGGAGTGGACCACGACGTTGGCTGCCTCGATGCAGCTGAGGTCGGACGCGAAGTGCCCGTAGTCGCGGCCCTGGTAGAGCATGGTGAGGCCGTTTTGCGTGGTGGGCAGCGACTCGACGAAGAAGTTCCAGCCGCAGCCGTACTCGACGCCGGGCTTGCAGATGGTGGAGGAGCCGAGGCCTAGCGGCGAGCCGACTGCGCCGGGGTAGAGCACGGCGGAGTTGGTGGCAAGGCTGCTGGCTTGCGAGCTGGCACCGAGACCGGTGGCGGTGGCCTGCTGGAAGAGGAGGAGGCGCAGATCGCCTGCCTGCGGCGAGCGCGGGCCTGCGCTGAGGGTTGCCGTCTCGCTGGTGAGAGAGCCGTTAACGTCTTTGACGACAACCTGATAGGTGGCTCCGTTGTCGCTGGAGGTGAGCGCAGCGGTGGTGTAGTTGGCTCTGGTGGCGCCGGCGATCTGGGAACCGTTGCGGGTCCACTGGTAGCTGAGCTGGCCGGAGCCGGTGGCGCGGACGGAGAAGGTGGCGGTGGTACCCAGGGGGACGGTCTGGCTGGCGGGCTGGACGCTGATGCTGATGGTCTGCGCGGTTGCGCCGCTGGAGGAGACAGACGCTCCCGGAGCGCCGGAGCACCCGGCGAGAGCGACGGTAAGCAACGCAGATAGGAGGAGATAGATAGTTTTATGGGGCATGCGTCCGGCCTTTAAGAAGCTGTGACCTCTGCATTGTGCTGGGGTGCAGATGTGGATTGCGAGAAGGGATTGGCGGGGTGGCCTATCGATGGGGCAGATTAGTGGTTACTAAGCGGGGATGGAAGAGGGCACGAAAGGACTAAGGCGCGCATGGCGGATTGTGCTACGTGGAACAATTCGGGCTTGTGCCAAGCGCGGGAGAAGGTCTGGAGCAAATTGTGCTACGTAGCACAATTCAAAACAGATAGGGAAGGGATGGGCGGGTGGACCCGGGCCTGGGTTTAGTGTACGCCGGACGGGGGTAATTCAATGCAAAATGGCGCAGGTTGCTGACGGCGTGGGGTTTGCTGGATGAGAGACATTAGTTTGCACCTGAAGTGGTGCAGGGGCTGTGGAAAAGGGGAGGGGGGTGGGGGGTACTCCCCCTTGTCCTTTTCCGGATGGATGGAGTGACGGTCGTAGTTATTGTGCGCTGGTTGGGGGTAATTGCATGCAAAACGGCAGCTTGATTCCCCGGTCCCCGAAAGCGAGGGACCGGGGGCACCCGTGGATTCGTGCCGTGACACGTTGTCTCGTCGTTGCGGGGATGGGGCGGGGAAGGCTCGTGTGCGCTAGCGGATTTCGAGCATGCGGTCGAGGGCTATGCGGGCCCAGTGTTTTACTTGGTCGGTGACCTGGATGCGGTTGACTACGCGGCCTTCTACTAAGTTCTCCAGCGCCCAGGCGAGGTGTTGCGGGCTGATGCGGTACATGGTGGTGCAGAGGCAGCCGGTGTCGTCGAGGGTGAAGATGCGCTTGCCGAGGGGGGCGTATTTTTGCGCGAGGCGGTTGACGAGGTGGATCTCGGTGCCGATGGCGAAGCTGGTTCCGGCGGGGGCCTGGTCGACGAGGGCGATGATGCGCTCGGTGGAGCCGAGGCCGTCGGCCTTCTGGCAGACCTCGAAGCGGCACTCGGGGTGGACGATGACGCGGATGCCGGGGTGCTTGGCGCGGATCTGATCGACGTGGCTGGGCAGGAAGCGCTGGTGGACGGAGCAGTGGCCCTTCCAGAGCAGGATGCGGCTCTGGGCGAGGGTGTCTTTGGATTGGCCGCCCTGGATGGCCCAAGGGTCCCATACCTGCATCTCTTCGAGCGGAATCTGCATAGCGAAGCCTGTGTTGCGGCCGAGGTGCTGGTCGGGGAGGAAGAGAATTCTCTTGGCGCGGGCGAAGGCCCAGCGGAAGGCTGCTCCGGCGTTGGAGGAGGTGCAGACGAGGCCGCCACGCTCGCCGCAGAAGGCCTTGATGGCGGCGGTGGAGTTCATGTAGGTGATGGGGATGGTGTCTGCGGCGAGGCCGAGGCGCTCGAGGTTCTCCCAGCAGTCTTCGACCTGGGAGATTTCGGCCATGTCGGCCATGGAGCAGCCAGCATTGAGGTCGGGCAGGATGACCTGTTGGCCGGAGTGGGCGAGGACGTCGGCGCTCTCTGCCATGAAGTGGACGCCGCAGAAGACGATGTAGCGGGCGTCGGTTTCGGCGGCGATCTTGGAGAGCTTGTAGCTGTCGCCGGTGTGGTCTGCGAAGCGTATGACCTCGTCACGCTGATAGTGGTGGCCGAGGATGACGGTGGACGTGTCGAGGGCGGCGCGGGCCGCGGCGATGCGGGCGTCCATGGAGTGGTCGGGCAGCGCGAGGTAGTTTTCGAGGCTGCAGGAAACGGGGTCGGCCGCGTGGGCCGCGGTGTGCTCGTCAAGAACAGGGGTCACGTTTTTTTCCGCCTTCAGTTGTTCGGCGACGGACGCCGTCCAACGGGGATGTTGAAAGCCAGAGCCGCGGGGCGGCTCGCCTGCAGTGGGTGCTCGATCCGCCCACGGGGTTGTTGCAGGCCTGTGCTGCTATGGATGCGCGCTGGCGCACCCGGATGCAGTTGATTTTAACAAAGGGAACAGTTCACAGTTCATAGTTCGTAGTTCACAGTTCACTGGGGATGTGCGAAAGAGGGTGCGATGAACGAGTTGCAGAGGGTGCTGGTGGGGGATGCGGCGGCGGCGGCGCCGGGGCAGATTGTCTCCGGCGTGACGGAGGAGATGGCGCATAGGAAGCCGGCGGGGGTGCCGCGGTCGCTGTATGAGGAGCTGTGGCATGTGACGTTCTGGACGGAGATCTCGCTGGACTGGGTTGGGGGCGTGGCGACGCCGTATCCGGCGAGTGCGGTGGATGGCTTTCCGACGGTGACGGAGATGGAAAGGGAGAGCTGGGCGGCGCTGACGGCGCGGTTTTTGCGGGCGCTGGAGCGGGCGGAGCGCGCGGCGGGCGACCCGGCGCTGGTGGAGATGCGGGTTGCGTGTCCGTCTGTGCCGGGGGCGGCGGTGCGGACGATGACGGTGCGCGAGCAGTTGGAAAATATGGGCGCGCACAACGCGTATCACCTGGGGCGGATGGTGCTGATGCGGCAGATGATGGGCGCGTGGCCTCCGGAGGGCGGCGGGTTTACTTGGTGAGCGCGGCGGCGGTTTGTGGGGGTGGCGATTGGGCGGGTATCATGAAACGCAATGATCGTTGTGCCACACATTACGCCACAGGTGGAGCTGAGCTCGCTGGGGATGGCGGATACGCTGATTCTGATGGTGTTGGCGCTGGTGGTGTTTGGACCGCGCCGGCTGCCGCAGATTGGCCGCCAACTGGGCAAGCTGATGTACGAGTTCCGCAAGGCGTCGAACGACTTCAAGTTCCAGATGGAAGAGGAACTGAGGCTGGCCGAAGAGGCTGATCGCCGCAAGAAGGAAGAGGCGGCTCGGGCCGCCGCTGCTGCCGCGCCGAGCGTGGCAGAGACACCGCAGACGGAGCCGACGCCGGTGAACTCGCCGTATCCGGGTGAGGGCGTGTATCCGCCGCCGGTGGGGACGAACTCCGAGACACCTGCGGAGACGGCTGCGGTGGACGAAGCGCCGAAGATTCAGCCGCCCTCTACGGGCGAGACGGTGGCAGCGCAGACGGCCGAAGCGGCGGAGACGAAGCCGGAGAACGCGGAGGCAGTTGGCCAGAATGGTTGAGCCGGGGGAGGCGATCGACAAGGCGCGGAAAGAGCTGACGGAGCGCGCAGAGCTGCCGGGCATGAGCCTGATGGAGCATCTGGACGAGCTGCGGCGGCGGATTGTGCACTCGGCGGCGTACCTGGCGGTGGGCTTTATCGTGGCGTATGTCTTCCACGAGAGGCTGTACTGGTTTGTGCAGGCTCCGCTGGACCGGCTGCACATCAAGCTGAACTACACGCACCCGATGGACCCGCTTAACCTGTATCTGCAGGTGTCGCTGATTGGCGGTGCGATTCTGGCGTCGCCGTTCATTCTTTACCAGGTGTGGCTGTTTATTGCTCCGGGGCTCTACCAGAAAGAGCGGCGGTTTGTGATCCCGTTCATGGCGGCGACGGTGACGCTGTTTCTGCTGGGCGCGTCGTTCGGCTATTTTTATGTGCTGCCGGGGGCGCTGAAGATCCTGATCGTGGACTTCGGGAAGGACTTCAACCCGATTGTGACGATCGAGGAGTATACGGGGTTCTTTCTCTCGATCATCCTTGGACTGGGCATCAGCTTTGAGCTGCCGGTGCTGATCTTCTTCCTGTCGCTGTTCGGGATTGTGACGCCGAAGTTCCTGTGGAACAACATACGGTACGCGATTCTAGCGATCTTTATTGTGGCGGCGATTATTACGCCGAGCCCGGACCCCTGGACGATGTGTATTTACGCGGTGCCGATGCTGCTGTTGTACATGCTGGGCATTGGCGTGTCTTGGTGGGTGCAGTCGGGGCGGAGGAAGAAGAAGGCGCAAAAGCAGGGACTAGGGACGAGGGAATAGGGATTAGGAAGAGCCTCGTGGGATCATCGTTCAAGGAACTTATTGTCTGGCAACGTGCTGTGGAACTCAGTCTCGCAGTCTATCGGTTTACCGCGTCTTTTCCTGCCAGCGAGCAGTTTGGTCTTACCTCACAAATGCGGCGTGCTGCTGTGTCGGTCGCGAGTAATATCGCGGAGGGCTACGGCAAAGCTTCGAAGGGCGAATACGTTCAGTTCCTCGGTCATGCACGCGGGTCGCTTTGCGAATTAGAAACACAGGCGGTCATCGCCCGTTCTCTGAAATTAGGAAATGCCGCCCAGTCTGAGATTGTGGAAGGCCTATCCGATGAGGTGGGACGAATGATCTCTGCAATCCTCGCGAAGCTGAAGAGATGACTCTGCAATTGTTTTTCTCATCCCTATTCCCTCATCCCTAATCCCTCATGCGTGCACCAGCATTTAGCATCGGGGTATGGTTGCTGGTGCGACTTGGCCTTGGTGGATTGGGTTTCATGCGGCGGTGCTGGTGCTGCTGGTGGTGGATGCGCTGCTGCCGTCGCATCGGCGCGAGACTGGGCCGACGCGCAGTGTGGCATGGATCTGGACTGCGGTGCTGTTCGCGATTGTGGCGGTGTTTGCGGCTTGGCTGTGGTGGGCGCAAGGCCGCGAGCTGGCGCTGGAGTGGATTGCCGGGTACACGATTGAGACCTCGCTGAGCATCGATAACCTGTTTGTCTTCCTCGTGATCTTTCAGGGCTTCCACGTGAGCGAGAAGCGGCAGCATACGGCGCTGCTGTGGGGCGTGGGAGGGGCGATTGTGCTGCGGGGGGTGTTTATCGCCGCGGGCATGACGCTGATGGCGCACTTTGAGTGGATCACGTGGGTGTTTGGCGTGGTGCTGCTGTATGCGGCGGTGCGGCTGGCGCGGGGCAGTTCGACGCATGATGCTGTGCCTGGATGGATCAAGAACCTGCACGCGGGGAATCGGTCGCTGCTGCCGGTGATTCTGGCGGTGGAGCTGACGGACCTGCTGTTTGCGGTGGACTCGATTCCGGCGGTGCTGGCGGTGAGCCGCAACCCGTTCGTGGTTTACACGTCGAATATTGCAGCCATTCTTGGACTGCGGTCATTGTATTTTGCGCTGGCGTCGCTGCTGACACGCTTCCGCTATCTGCACTACGGGCTGGCGGCGCTACTGGGTTTTGTGGCGCTGAAGATGCTGGCCGATCCGTGGCTGGATGTGCCGGTTACGGTGTCTCTGGCGGTGATCGGCGGGATTCTGGGCGTATTTGCGGTGGTGGCGGCGGTTACGAAGGACAAGGGAACAGGGAACAGGGATCAGGGATCAGAAGACAAGAGCTAAGGACTAGGGACTACAGGCCGGGGTATGCTGTAGGCGAGGAAGTTGAGGAATGAAGACGTTCACGCTGGATGAGGCGCAGGCGCTGTTGCCGCTGGTGGAGGCGCTGCTGAAGCGGGCTCAGGAATGCAAGCGAGATGCCGAGGGCGTGGAAGAGCAGCTCGGCGGGTTGCAGCAGAG
>DATMUN010000579.1:0-6434 GCA_035563895.1 Occallatibacter sp.
GTTGGCGGGAGCTCGCAGCCAGCGGCGAAGAGTGAGTGAGGGTTGCGGTGATAGAAGAACGCGGCAGGGAGGCGCGCGAGTTATGGCATCCCCAGCTGGTAACCCGCTGAATGCACAGCAGTAATCGCTTCGTACTTAACACCGAAGTAGGATGTTTGGTTTGCCGGAGAGGTTTGAGAATCATGGTTGTAAGCGCCGCACCGGATTTGCCCGTCTCATGAAAGTGAGCCGGCTTGCCGGAACGGTATCGCCCCACCCGTTCGCGATGCCACCTCGTGTTCTGAAGCGAGCCGGCTCCTGAACCGATTGGCTGGGTGCGGTGGTTCCGCGTGCGGCGATGGAAGAGCTGTGCAATTGAAGGCTCTGCTTCTGCCGTACGAAAACGGCTGGAGACAGGGCCGCGGAGAACCGAGTTATGAGATTCCTGCGAGACGAGAGAGGCGAGCTTCTGATCCTCACGCCGCGGGACTCAGTTTCCCCCACTGGAGTCCCCAGATCTGTACCGGCAGCACCGGCCAAGGCAGCAAGCCAACCCTCGGCGCCGCAACCACGACGACCTGACACGCAGCACTGCCGCTTCTTCTGCCAGTGGTGCGGCGCTACGATTCTGCTGCAGCACGATCGCATCGGAATGCCGTTTGGCGCGCCCTATCTGCGCAAGATCGAGGTTCGGTCGATTGGCGCGGTCTGCAACGCGTGCAACCACGTAAGCAACTTCTCGCTCTTTCGGGGCAGTCCGGGCTATGACACGCGAAACGGGCTGGTGCCAGCGGAGCCGCGCGAGGATGTGGTGCTGATCGACTGGCTGAAGTGCAAGGAGGAGACCTGCTCGTATCCGCTGCCGCTGTTTCTGCAGCCGCGGCAACTGGTCTCGCTGGCGACGATCCAGGAGATAGCTCTGCAATGGCACTGGAAGGAGCTTACCTGCCAGATGGGTCACCGCATTGTGGCTCCGCCGTGGGTGTTTGGGCGGGCCCCATATCAGTTTCCTGCACCGATTCGCTAACCAGGTTTTCTCCCCTCGCCTGGCTGCGCAGAACCGGCACACGCTGCTGGTTTATTCTGCTCTTCGATGAGCAAGACGTTGTCAGTGGCTATGATCGCCATGAACGAGGAGGCAAATCTGCCGCGAACGCTGGAGAGCGTGCGCTGGGCGGATGAGATCATCGTTGTCGATTCGGGATCGAAGGATCGGACGATTGAGATTGCGCAGTCATTTGGCGCGAAGACCAGCTATCACGCCTTTGGCGGGCACGGCGAGCAGAAGAACGTAGCGCTCGACCTGTGCACGAGCGACTGGATTCTGCTGCTGGATGCCGATGAGGTGCTGACGCCGGAGCTGCAGGCGGAGATGCGCACGCTGCTCCAGGGCGAACCGGAGTTTGGCGCGTACTGGATTCCGCGGCTGAATCTCTACTTTGGCAAGTGGATCCGGCATGGCGGGTTCTATCCCGACCACAAGCTGCGGCTGTTTCGCCGTGGGGCGGCGCGGCTGAGCGAGGGAGTGGGGCCGCACTCAACGCCACAGTTCGAGGGCAAGCGGGGCACGCTGAAGGGCGACATGCTGCACTATGCCTACCCCACGCTGGATATCTACCTCGAGCACATGCAGCGCTACTCACGCGAGATTGCGCAGCTGCTCTACGAGCGCGGCCGCGTGAGCCGGTCGCTGCCGGCGTTTGTGTGGAACGCGCTGCTGAACCCGGCGGCGACATTCGTCTACAACTACGTTTTTCGGCTTGGATTCCTGGACGGACGCGAGGGGTTGATTCTGCACCTGAACCATTCGGCGTATATCCACTGGAAATTTGTGCGGGCGTGGTGGATGGCGAAGCAGGCGGAGAAGGGAAAAGGCGCGGCGTGACCGCGCCTTGTGGCTTTTGGATGCGAGCTACGGTTAGATGTGGCAGCTGGAGAGGCCACGCTTTTCGAGATAGCGCTGGTGGTAGTCTTCTGCGCGCCAGAAAGTCTGTGCAGGCTCCACCTTGGTGACGATGCGCTTGGGCTTGTAGCTGCCGGCGGCGGTAAGCTGCTCGATCTTGGCGGTGGCGGCTGCCTGCTGCTCGGGAGAATGGAAGAAGATGGCCGAGCGGTACTGCGTGCCCCAGTCAGGCCCCTGGCGGTTGAGTGTGGTGGGGTCATGCAGGCTGAAGAAAGCGTCGAGGATCTGCTCGTAGCTGACCTTCTCGGGGTCGAAGTCGAGCTCTACGACCTCTGCGTGGCCGGTCTGGTCGGTGCAGACGTCTTTGTAGGTGGGGCGCTCGAGCGAGCCGCCCTCATAGCCCACCGCTGTGGCCGTGACGCCGGGGATCAGTGCAAACGCGGCTTCCACACCCCAGAAGCAGCCTGCGCCGAATGTCGCTTTTTCAATGC
This sequence comes from Occallatibacter sp., assembly GCA_035563895.1. Classification (GTDB taxonomy): domain Bacteria; phylum Acidobacteriota; class Terriglobia; order Terriglobales; family Acidobacteriaceae; genus Telmatobacter. Next base: position 2,374 of record DATMUN010000579.1, read on the forward strand.
TCATGTTTTGTGAGATGCGCGGAGCGGGCGATTGGTCACAGCTTTCGTGGCGGCCGCCCGGCAGGGGCTTATCCCTGCTGCGCATCGAGCAGAAAGACAACGCTCCGCTCCGACTCCCGGAGCGATGCGCGTTTGCGCCCAATCATCACCTCGTGCGCGCCAATGGAGCCGCAGATGCGTGCCGTGTCACGATCCACAACCGGCAGGGTCAGGACGCCGGCGACGGCCATCTCCTCGGCGGCTTCGCGGCAGGTTTCGTCGGAGTAGACGTAGGCTTCGGGCAGTTCGGCGGGATCGCCGGGGAGGTCGTTGCAGCTAACAGGATGCGAGGCCATGACTTCGGCGACAGTAACGATCTCAAGCGGATCGACGCCATATTCGCGTGACAGGTGAAATCCGCGGCGGCTGAGCTTTTCCGTGAGGATGGAGCGCGGCATGATCAACGAGGTCACCAGATAAGACGTGGTGCAGGCGAGTACGAGCGGCAACATCGCCGGCAGGGCGTGGGTGAGCTCGAGCGAGAAGAGGATTGCCGTAAGAGGGACACCGAGCGCGCCCGAGAGCATGGCGCCCATGGCGAGTAGTGCCCAGAGAGCCTGCGTCTGGCCTGGCAGGTGCGCCAAGTGCGCGGCAAACTCGCCGAGCGCGGCGCCGATCATGAGCAGCGGAGCTAGCACGCCTCCGGATGTGCCGGAACTGAGCGAGAAAGCCCACATGAGCGACTTGGCGAGGATGAGCCCGAGAAGCAGGCCGGCGGGGGCATTGCCGCGGAGCAGCTCCGCGATGTTGTCATAACCGACGCCGAGGCCGCGGGGAAAGAAGAAGCCGCCGATGCCGATGCCGCCGCCGCCGATAGCAGGCCACCACATCCAATGCACACGCAGGCGGCCGCAGACGTGTTCGAAGCTGTCTTCGAGCCCGTACATCAGGCGGCTGAGCGCAGCGGCGGCGAAGCCGATGAGGATGCCTATGGGGCAGGCTGCCAGAAGCGCCGGGAGCATGTGGATGCCCGCGGGGAATTCGACTGGAAAGAGAGGCCCGGCGCCAAGCCACCAGAGACGGAGCGCTCCGGCGAGAACACTGGCTGCCGCGACAGGCACCAGAGACCGCGGACGCCACTCGAATAGAAGCAGTTCCACGGCAAGCAGGATGGAGGCTACTGGCGTGGCGAAGGTGGCTGACATACCGGCTGCGGCACCGGCGACCAGAAGCGAGGTGCGCTCGGCATGAGAGAGCTTGAGCCACTGGGCCACGAGCGAGCCGAAGGCGCCGCCGGTCATGATGATCGGGCCTTCTGCGCCAAAGGGGCCGCCAGAGCCGATGGCGATGGCGGCGGAGACGGGCTTGAGGACCGCCACCTTGGGATCGACGCGAGCCCCGCGCAAGAGGATCGCCTCGATGGCTTCGGGGATGCCGTGGCCGCGGATCTTGTCGGACCCGTAGTGCGCCATGATGCCTACGATAAGGCCACCCACGACAGGGGTGAGCAGCATGAGCCAGTGCGGCTGCGAGGAGCCGGCAGGTGAGACGGTGGCGAGGCTGATGCGGTGGTAGTAGAAGATGTTGGTTGCCAACGCGATGGAACGCAGCAGCAGCACTGCAAGCGCGGCTGCACCTGTGCCGATGACCAGCGCTACGGCTGTAAGCAACCAGACCCGCCGATCGACCGTAAAATCACGCAACGCGGACGGGCGCGACTTCATTGAGCCTCCGGGGTGGGGTGCGCATGCAGACGCACTTCTTCAAGCGTCTTGATGAGGCGCGGAGCGAGTTCGTTCAGTTCGCGTGCGTGGTCGCTGGAGAGCCCTTCGAGGACCCAACGCCCCTTGGCGGTGATGGACAGAATGGCCCGGCGGCCGTCGGTTGCGTCCGCAATGCGCTCCAGCAGCCCCTCGTGGCGAGAGCGGTCGACAAGCTCGACGACGCTGTTGTGCTTCAGCGCAAGCCGGGCGGCGGCATAGGCGATGGTGACTGCGGTGCCCTGCGGCGCACCTGCGACCTGCAAAAGAAGCTGATGTTGCTGGGATTGTAGGCCGGCGGCAGAGGCAGCAGACTCGCTGAAATGGAGAAACCGACGCAGCTCAAACCGAAAGTCGGCAAGGGTGCGGAGAAGCTGATCGGGAGGGCAGAGGGGAGAATCGCTGGGCATATTTACATCGTAACACGATATAAATATGTCGATTTGAAGTGCCCTGAAAGGTGTGTGACCAAAGTCGCAGCGGCACGGCGACTGCGCCAGTAGGCTCGGGGGTAGAAGGGAATGAGGACGATGGCTACGCAGAGCACGCCGGCGACGCTGCCCCTACATGAGAAGAAGCCACTGGTGCGCCGAGCCGCTCCGGACCGCTCGCAGCGGGTGCGTCACATTGTGCAGGGGGCGTTTCTGCTGCTGAATGGGTGGCTGGGTGCGCAGTTTTACCTGTGGGTGCGCTACTTCGAGCGGGGCGGCGAGGGGTTGTATGTGTCGCGTCCGGCTGGGGTTGAGGGCTGGCTGCCGATCGCGGGCCTGATGAACACGAAGTACTTCCTTTCGACGGGGCGGATTCCTGCGGTGCATCCGGCGGCTATGTTCCTGTTTCTGGGCTTTGTAGGGATGAGCCTGTTTCTGAAGAAGAGCTTTTGCTCGTGGCTGTGCCCGGTGGGGACGTTCTCGGAGTTTCTGGCTGGGGTGGGCAGGCGGGTGTGGGGGCGCGTGTTCCGGATTCCGCGCTGGCTGGACATTTCGCTGCGGGGGCTGAAGTATCTGCTGCTGGCGTTCTTCACGGTGTTTATTGGCGGCATGTCTGCCGAGGCGCTGGATGGCTTTATGGCGTCGCCTTATGGGCTGATGGCCGACGTGAAGATGCTGAACTTCTTTCGCGAGATGGGCACGACGGCGGCGATTGTGATTGCGCTGCTGGTGGTGGCCTCCACGCTGGTGGAGAACTTCTGGTGCCGCTACCTGTGCCCCTACGGAGCACTGATGGGCCTGGTGTCGCTGGCGAGTCCGGTGAAGATTCGCCGCGATGTTGAGGCATGCATTGACTGCTCGAAGTGCGCGAAGGCGTGCCCGGCGGGGCTGAAGGTGGATCAGCTGGTGCAGATTCGCTCGGCTGAGTGCACAGCCTGCATGGCCTGTGTGGCGAGCTGCCCGGCGGAGAATGCGCTGCAGTTGGCGCTGGCGCCGCGGCGGGCAGAGACGGCGCGCGAACGCTGGGCCCGCCGCGGGCTGCGTCCGGCGGTGGTGGTTGCGGTGATTGCTTACTTCTTCCTGGGCGCGGTGCTGTTTGCGCGTGCGACTAATCACTGGAAGAGCGATCTGTCGAAGGCGGCGTATATGGAGCTGGTGCCGCAGACGGATCAGCTGTCGCACCCGGCGGTGCAGGAGCACTAGGCTCGGCGCTGGCGGAACTCCTGGCCCATGGCGGCGACTGCGGGAGCCTCGAGCGCTTTGGCGGCGCTGGGGAAGACCAGGGTTTCTTCGACTTCAATGTGTGCGGCGTAGAGTGCGGCCAGTTCGCGGCAGGCTGCGGTGAGTTGCGCCTGATCGGCGGGCGATAGCTGGCCGTCGGCGATCCACGTGCGGAACAGCGCGTCGGTTGTGTCGTGGAGTTGTTGCGCGTGGTGGTGGTCGCTCTCGAGGCGGTCGAGCTCGGCAAGGGCTGCGGCTGCCGGGGTGGAGCGCAGGCGTGGGAAGAGGGACTCTTCCTCGTCGGCGGTGTGGCGCGGGCCGCTGGTACGAAAGTAGTGGAGCGCTGCCTCGGCGGCGGAGGCTTCTTCCTGTGTGAGCGAGCGGCCTGCGGCACGCTCGGCTACGAGGCCAAGCGTGCGCAGGAATTGCTCGATGCGGCGATGACAATCGGACAACATGCCGAGCGGGTCGTCAAACCCGCTGTCGGGCCGTGCGCCTATCTGGATACCCATGCCGCTGCCTCCTGGGGAAGGTGGAGGGTGAGAGGACTAGCGGCCGCGGTTGCCGCCCGGACCAGGTCTGCCACCGGGTTTGCCGCGGAAGGACCCGCCGCCGCTGCGCCGGGGGCCGCTGCTCTTGAAGCCGGGGCCCTTCTTGAATCCGCCCGGAC
>DATMUN010000580.1:0-5981 GCA_035563895.1 Occallatibacter sp.
GGCATCTTCTCTGCCGATGGGAAGACGATCATCTTTGGCGCGCAGACCCCGGAAGATGCGCCGCCGGGATACGAGGAGCTGTTTGCACTGAAAGCGGACGATGCGGCGGCGAAGCCGGTTCGCTTGTCTGCGGGCTACAAAGGACAGCTCAACGCGCGCGGTTTATTTTCCGCAGGAGCAGAGATGATAGCGGCAGCGAGCGTGGGTACTCGCAACAGCGTGGTGCGTGTGGCGCTGGACGGCAAGCCGGCACCGGCTCCGGTGGAGCTCGGCGCGGCCGTGATCGGCAATCTCAACACCAACCTGAAGCAGACCGGCTGGCTGTGGACGGCGGAGAGCGGCGGCGCGGCACCGCAGCTTTGTTATGCGGCGAAGCTGGGCGGAGCGTGCGCTGCGATTCAGACTCCTGAGCTGGCACCTGCCGGGCTGCGCGCTGTGGAGCCGGAGCTGGTGACGTGGAAGAGTGACGGGCTCACGATTGAGGGGCTGCTGTATCTGCCGCCGGATGCGGAGGGTAAGGCCGATGCGAAGAAGATCCCGCTGATTGTGGATGTGCATGGTGGACCGTTTGGCGCGTTCGAGAACCGCTACGATCCGTTTGTGGCGTTTTTGCTGGGCCACGGCTGGGCGGTGCTTCGGCCTAATCCGCGCGGCTCATCGAACTACGGCGTGGCCTTTGGCGCGGCAAACAAGAACGATCTGGGCGGCGGCGACTATCGCGACGTGATGACCGGCGTGGATGCGGTGCTGAAGAAGTATGCGCAGCTGGATGCGGACCGGATGGCGCTGATGGGCTACAGCTACGGCGGCGAGATGGCGGGCTTTGTCGAAGGCAAGACGGACCGCTTCAAGGCCATCATCAGCGGCGCGCCGGTGATCGACCAGTTCAGCGAGTACGGCACGGAGGGCGGCTCGTGGTACGACCGCTGGTACTACGGCAAACCGTGGGAGAACATGGCGGACGCGTGGCGGCAGAGCCCGCTGGCAGGCGCGGGCAAGGCGAAGACGCCGTTCCTGCTGCTGCAGGGGCAGGCGGATACGACCGATCCGCTGGGACAGGCGCAGGAGATGTATCGTGCGCTCAGGCAGGAGAGAGTGCCGGTGGAGCTGGTGAGCTATCCGCGCGAGAACCACGGGCCGCTGGCTGGAGGCATGTACGGTCGGCCTTCGCCTGAGCCGTGGCACGGCTACGATGCGCGGCAACGCGTGGTGGAGTTCCTGGAGAAGTATCTGAAGTAGTGGAGAGAACGCGACTCAGGATTCGCCACTTCACAGTTCGTTATACTTGAGAGAGGGCCGGCCGGTTGCGGCGGGCCCTTTTTCTTTTCCCCCATGCACGACTCCCTGCGCAATTCCGATCCCCTGGCCGGTGGCCCGCTTGAGCGCGGCAGCACGCGGCAGATTCTCACCTACGTCTACTTCACGTTCATCGTCTACCTCTCTATCGGACTGCCATTGGCGATTCTGCCTGCTTACGTCCACCTGCGCATGGGCTTTAGCGCGGTGCTGGCGGGGTTTGTCATCAGCGTGCAGTACATCGCCACGTTTCTGAGCAGGCCGTGGGCGGGGCGCATCAGCGATACGCGCGGCGCGAAGGTGAGCGTGGAGTGGGGCATGGCGATGTGCGCGGCGAGCGGGCTGATGCTGACGGTTGCGCCGATGCTGCATCTGCATCGCGCTCCGTGGGCGGCGGTTGCTGTGATGATGGCAAGCCGGCTGCTGCTGGGGGTGGGCGAGAGCCTGGGGTCGACGGGATCGACGCTGTGGGGAATCTCCGTGGCCGGACAGGACTACACGGCGAAGGTAATCTCGTTTAACGGCGTGGCGACTTATGGTGCGCTGGCGCTGGGCGCGCCACTGGGCGTGGTGATGGAGCAGGCGTGGGGGCTGGTGCCGATTGGCGTGCTGACGGCCGTGCTGGGGGCGATCAGCTGTGTGATGGCAAGCCGACGGCCACCGGTTCCGGTCAAGCCGGGCGAGCATCTGCCGTTTAAAGATGTGCTGGGCCGTGTGACTCCGCATGGCATGGGGTTGGCGCTGGGAGGCGTGGGCTACAGCGTGCTGGCTACATTTGTGACGCTGTTCTACGCGAGCCGCCACTGGAACGGCGCGGCGCTCTGCCTGACAGCTTTTGGCGTGGCGTTTGTGCTGGTGCGGATTGTGTTTCTGCACGCGATCAGCCACTTCGGCGGTTTCCGCGTGGGCATTACTTCGCTGATCGTGGAGACGCTTGGCGTGTTGCTGCTGTGGCGCGCCGTGTCTCCGTGGATGGCGGCGGGCGGTGCGGCGCTGACAGGTTTTGGCTTCTCGCTGGTGTTTCCTGCGCTGGGCGTGGAGGCGGTGAAGCGCGTTCCGGTGCGCAGTCGCGGCACGGCGCTGGGTGTTTACACGGTGTTCGCGGACGTGTCGTTCTTCCTGGTGGGGCCGGTGGCGGGCTGGGTTATCGGTGCGTTCGGCTATGCCGAGGTTTTTCTGTTCGCGCTGGGGTGCGTGCTGGCGGCGCTGGGGATTGTGGTGGTGTTGGCGATGCGGGCGCGGCACACTGCTGAACTGCTCAATTGAAATCTCCAAAGCGGAGAGCCCCTCAATGCCACACAAGTGCTCGTGATACTCTTCCCACGGCAGGAGGGGGCATCCGATGTGCGTGATAAAAGCTCTCAACCGAGCTGTGACGAGGACTGCTGTTCTGTTGCTTGGGCTGTTGTGCATTGCGCCTTTGCATACCGGAGCGAAGGAGAGAGCCAAAGTTTCATGCACAGTTGGACAGCTCGCGCAAGCATTGTCCAAAGATGGAACCGATGAACAGATTGCTGCAATGCTTGGCACGCTTGAACTGAGCGAGCGGTTGAATGCAGATCAACTTCTACAACTGCGCACGCGCCTTCCCGGTGAGCGATCCAGACAGGCGCTGACAATGCTTGCTGACGCATCGAGCTTTCTGGAGCCGCCGGAAGGCGAGATCGGCAGCCAGCCCACGCCGGACTCAGCGGCTACTCGACAGATGCTCGTGCGGGTGGTGGACTATGTGAACACTACGCTTCGGCAACTACCAAACTTTCTGGTGACCAGACACACAACCCGCTTTGAGGATCGACCGCAGGAAGATGCGTTGGAGGCGACTGGCACGATGAGCTACAGCTACCAGCCATTGCATTTTGTCGGGCAATCACAAGCAGTGCTTACGTATAGGAATCACGGCGAAGTCATAGACGAGTCATTGGGGCAGTCGCTCAAGCAGAGCCGGGATGGCGCGGGAATGGCGACAAGCGGAGAATTCGGCTCAGTGCTAATCACGGTTGTGTCTGATGCGTTGAAAGGGCGAATCACGTGGACTCGATGGGAAAAGAGTTCAACCGCGACTTTGGCCGTGTTTCGCTTCAGCATTCCGGAGAACAGATCGAACTATCGCGTCAAGTTCTGTTGCATCTTGGAAGGATTCTCCTCAACAGGCATACCGGATCAGCGGCTGTACGATGAGCGAGTTCCATATCACGGTGAGATTGCGTTTGATCCGACTACAGGCACGATCGCGCGCATGATGCTGCAGGCGGAGGTGCCAGCAAAGGGCCTCGTTTCCAGCGCCGGAATTGTCGTAGAGTACGGAGCAGAAGAGATCGGTGGCAAAGTCTACGTCTGTCCGCAGCGCAGCGTATCTCTATTGCAGGCACACACAACGAAACAGTCGAACACACAGTCGCGAACAGACTTTAAGGGCCCAGCTAAGTCCTACCTAAATGACACCGTCTTCGACACGTACAGACGGTTTGGAGCTGAAACGCGGATTCTTCCCGCCGAGCAATGAAAAACGGCCACCCTTGCGGGTGGCCGTTGAAGTGTTGCGGAGAGGCGCGAACTACTCTTCGCTCTTCTTCCAGTTGATGAGATCGCCAAGCGTGGTGGTCGAGCTGGAGGTGGAACCCTTGTGGGCGCTCTCCTTGTAGTGCTCGACGGTGGCGCGGCTGGCTTCGTGTCCGCTGGTGCGGAGGCTGAGGCCGACCTTCTTCTCTTCCACGTTGATCTTGATGATCTTGAACTCGTGCTCCTGGCCCTGCTCGAGGTTGACGGGCACGCCATCCTCGCCCACAGCCTCGGACACGTGGCAGAGGCCCTCGACGCCCTCGGCGATCTCAACGAAAGCGCCGAACTGGGCGGTGCGAAGTACCTTGCCGTGGACCACGTCGCCCACGCGATGAGCGGCGAAGAAGCTCTCCCATACATCGGGCTGGAGCTGCTTGATGCCGAGCGAGAGGCGGCGGTTCTGCGGCTCGACGCCGAGAACGACAGCCTTGACCTTCTCACCCTTCTTCACAACTTCAGACGGGTGCTTGACGCGCTTGGTCCAGCTGAGGTTCGAGACGTGCACCAGACCGTCGATGCCGTCCTCGATCTCGATGAAGGCGCCGAAGTCCGTCAGGTTGCGCACGCGGCCTTCGACGATGGTGCCGGCCGGGTAACGCTCGGTGAGGTGCTCCCACGGGTTCTCGAGCAGCTGCTTCATGCCGAGCGAGATGCGGCGATCGGCCGGGTTCACGCTGAGAACCACGGTGTCGACCTCGTCGCCGGGCTTGACCATCTTGGAGGGGTGCTTGAGGCGCTTGGACCAAGTCATCTCAGAGAGGTGAACCAGGCCCTCGATGCCCTGCTCCAGCTCAACGAACGCGCCGTAGTCGGTAACCGACAGGACGCGGCCGTGAACGTGTGCGCCGACCGGGTAACGCTCGGAGGCGTCGAGCCACGGATCAGGCGTGAGTTGCTTGAAGCCGAGCGAGACGCGCTGCTTGTCTTTATCGAACTTGAGAACCTTGACCTGGATCTCGTCGCCGACGTTGACGAGGTCGCGCGGATGCGTGAGGCGGCCCCAGCTCATATCGGTGATGTGCAGCAGGCCGTCGATGCCGCCGAGGTCGACGAACGCACCGTAGTCGGTAAGGTTCTTGACCGTGCCGGTGAGAACGGCGCCCTCGCCAAGGTGCTCCATGGTGAGCGAGCGCTTGGCGGTCTGCTCTTCCTCGAGGATCTCCTTACGGCTGACAACGACATTGCCGCGCTTTTTGTTGAGCTTGATGACACGGACTTCAATCTGCTGGCCGAGATAGCCGTCGAGGTTGCGGACTGGGCGAATCTCAAGCTGCGAGCCGGGCAGGAATGCCTTCATGCCGATGTCGACGGTGAGGCCGCCCTTGACGCGGCTGACCACGGTGCCGATGACCGGCGTCTTCTCGTTGGCAGCCTTCTCGATCGTGTCCCAAACGCGGAGGCGCTGGGCCTTCTCGAAACTGACGAGGTAGCCGCCCTCCGGCTCCTCGCGCTCGATGACGACTTCGATCTGCTCGCCGGGCTGGAACTTGACGGCGCCGGTGTGATCGACAACCTGTTCGAGCGGTACCAGGCCCTCGGACTTCAGGCCAACATCCACAACGAGGTGCTTCTCCGTCTGCTTCACGACAGTGCCGGTGACGATCTTGTCGCCATAGGCTTCCACGGCAGCTGCTTCAGCTGCCTGCTCGCGCTCGAAAGCTTCGAGGGCGGCAGAAAAGTCTTCCATGGATTCAGAGGCGTGGTCGGCTTCAGCCGTTACTTCTGCGATCTGCGCGGGCTCCACGGTGGCCTCGGCCACGACTGCAGGAGCTTCTGCAGATTCGGTTGGGGCATCGGCGTCCAGCGCGGGGGAAGCTACGGCTTCAACGGTCTCGGGTGTGGACGTGGATTCGGGCGACGGCTGCAAAGACTCCGCCGCAGGTTCGAGGGTTGGGGTTTCCAGTTCGGTGTTCAGGGTTGTGCTCTCGGTTTCGGGATTGAGGACGTTTGCCATCACTGCTGCTCCGGGATTCAGTACTCCCGCGACGAACTTTCCGTGCCTGCGGGATGGCGACTGTGCCGCGCTTTCTGGTTGCGGCTGAAGACGCCTGAGACCGCCCGTCTGTTGGCTGACCGCGTGACCCGTATGCTTCTCGCAGGGACAGTCCGCCGCGCCCGAAAAA
>DATMUN010000581.1:0-4695 GCA_035563895.1 Occallatibacter sp.
CAACAGCCAATGCAGTGCAAACAGCGGATCGATACAAAGCTTTGCTCATGAGCTACTCAACAGGAGACTTCGCAGCCGGCGCGCGCTGATTGCAGCCTCGCGGCGCGTAGAAGGGCCCTTTGCCGATGATAAGCTATGCCATGGAGGCATCGTGCGCAGAAGGGCGCTTTTGCCCTCTTCCGCAAACCCCGAATGGACGCACGCTTCCTAAGAAACTTCGCAATCATTGCCCACATCGACCACGGCAAGTCGACGCTGAGCGACCGTCTGCTCGAGATGACCGGCGCCGTTACGCAGCGCGAGATGCAGGCGCAGATCCTCGACGCCATGGACCTCGAGCGCGAGCGCGGCATCACCATCAAGGCGCATGCCGTGCGCATGATGTACAAGGCGCACGACGGCAATGCCTACCAGCTCAACCTCATCGACACGCCCGGCCACGTGGACTTCAGCTACGAGGTCTCGCGTTCGCTCGCCTCGTGTGAGGGCGCGCTGCTGGTCGTCGATGCCAGCCAGGGCGTGGAAGCGCAGACGCTGGCCAACGCCTATCTGGCCATCAATCACGGCCTCGAAATCATTCCCGTCATCAACAAGATCGACCTGCCGTCTGCCGACATCACACGCACGCAGGAGGCCATCGAGCAGGCTGTTGGTTTGGACGCCACCGATGCAATTCCCGTTAGCGCCAAGACCGGTCAGGGCGTCGAAGAAGTTCTCGAAGCTATCGTGCATCGTCTTCCGCCGCCGAAAGGCGACCCCAACGCGCCCCTGCAGGCGCTCATCTTCGACTCGTGGTTCGATGCCTATCGCGGCGTCATCGTGCTCGTGCGCGTCATGCAGGGCACCATGCGCAAGGGCCAGCGTATTCGCTTCATGTCCAACGGCAAGTCCTTCGACGTTGATTCGATGGGCGTCCTTCAGCCCAAGCCCGTTGAGATCGGTGAGCTCTGCGCCGGTGAAGTCGGCTTCTTCGCCGCCACCATCAAAAACGTCAGCGACACGCGCATCGGTGACACGGTCACCGATGAAGCCGTGCCGGCATCCACGCAGCTGCCCGGCTTTGAAGACATCAAGCCGATGGTCTTCTCCGGCCTCTACACCGTGGACGCGCACGAGCACACGCTGCTGCGTGACGCGCTCGAGAAGCTGCGTCTCAACGACTCCTCGTTCTTCTTCGAGCCCGAGAGCTCTGTTGCGCTGGGCTTCGGCTTCCGCTGCGGCTTTCTCGGCCTGCTCCACATGGAGATCATCCAGGAGCGCCTCGAGCGCGAGTACGAGCTCGACCTCATCACCACCGCGCCCGGCGTGCGCTACGGCATCACGCTGACCGACGGCTCGGAGCTCGAAGTCGACAACCCTTCGCGTTGGCCCGACCCCAGCAATATCGACAGCATCCGCGAGCCCATCATCACCGCCAAGATCCTCACCAACGAGGAGTACGTCGGCGGCATCCTCAAGCTCGTCGAAGAGAAGCGCGGCCGCCAGGTCAACTTCGAATACGTCACGCCCACGCGCGTCATGCTCACCTACGAGCTGCCGCTTAACGAGATCGTGCTCGACTTCTACGACCGCCTCAAGTCCATCTCCCGAGGCTATGCCTCGCTCGACTATCAGCTCGCCGGCACATGGGAGTCGCCCATGGTCAAGATGGATATCCTCGTCTCCGGCGAGCCCGTCGATGCGCTCTCCATCATCGTGCATCGCGACTTCGCCTACGAGCGCGGCAAGGCCCTGGTCGCCAAGATGCGTGAGCTCATCCCGCGCCAACAGTTCGAGGTCGCCATCCAGGCTGCCATCGGCGCCAAGATCGTGGCCCGCGAAACTGTGAGCGCCCTGCGCAAAAACGTGCTCGCCAAGTGCTACGGCGGCGATATCTCACGTAAGCGCAAGCTGCTAGAAAAGCAGAAAGAGGGCAAGAAGCGCATGAAGCGGATCGGCAAGGTCGACATCCCGCAGGAAGCGTTTCTGGCAGTGTTGCGCGTGGGTGAAGATACGCAAAAATAGGCCGATTCGGTCCAATATTGGCGCCGTTTTCTTTACCAACCTGTAATCGGGAATTGTGGAAAGCTTTCGCCCGCCTGCAGTCGATTGCCAATCCACAAGCGCTGCGCATGGCGCAGAATCAGTGCAATCTTCTAACAGAAAAACAAGAGGTTAGGGGCGCTAACAGAAGAGAGAGAAGGTTGGCAAGGCCGAATCTCTCGATTTTTGTAGCCTTGGGCCCGAAGCGATCCACAGTTTTTTCCACAGAGCAGACTGTGGATTTCTCGCGCTGGAAGGAGCGTACAGACGGCGACGCCTTTCTACCTCTGAACCGCGTTCACTGGAAAACAGAAAAGGCCCCGCAAGCGGGGCCTTTTTGCCGGTACGGACTGGCTGCTTACTTGGAAGCGCCAGGGGTCTTCGGGGTCGGTGCCGGAGCGGTGCCCGCCGGAGGAGCCGGAACACCGGACTTCACGTTGTACGCGTCGATCACAGCCTTGGTGATGTTGGTCGACTCGCTCGCGTAGAGCACCGGGGTCTGCTGCTGGGCCACATCGAGCACCAGCGTGTAACCGTGCTGCTGGGCATAGACGGCCAGTACGTCGTACACCTTGGAGGCGAGAGCGTTGTACAGCTCCTGCATCTCCTGCTGCATGTCGTTCTGCGCATCTTCAGCGTCACGCTGCAGCTGCTTCTTCTTGTCGTCGATGCTCTTGGCGCGGTTGGCCTTCTCGGCATCGCTCAGCTTGTCGCCCTGCGTCTGCAGCTGCTTGGTCAGCGAGTCGATCTCGTCCGACAGAGTCTTCAGCTGCTGGCGCTTCGGGTCGTACTTCTTCTGCAGGTCGGCAAAGCTGCGCTGGCCTTCATTGGTTTGGGCCACAGCCACTTGAAACGCAACAACGGCGATCTTGGCAGGACCGGCGGCCGCGGGGGCCGGGGTGGTGGCGGCAGCAGGTGCTTGTGCGGCGGCGTTCAGGGCAAAGCCCGAGGCCAAAGTGAGGGCAAGTGCAAGCGAGCGCTTCATGCGAGTGAAAAACTCCTTCGGAAGTCCTGGATCGATGTCTGCGCCCTCAGGCGCAAAACAAGCCTGTGCCTCCTGACAAACCTCTCGCTCTCTCTTGGGGGGCCGGGCCCTGAAGTGGGCCAGACGGAAAAGACGCGGATGGAGACAATCAGCAGGAACTAGATCGAATTATACGGCAAAAGGATCGGGAGTGGCCCGGCCCAGTCAACTTGTAACATTCGCTGGAATGCGGCAGCCGCGGGGTTGAAAACGAAGCAGGGGAGCCCGCGGGCTCCCCTGTAGATCGCAGCGCTAATTCTGACTTAGTGTTGCGCCGGGTGTGCTGCTGCCGGACGGGCCGCAGGCTTGGGCGCGGTCGCCGCTGGCTGTGCTGCCTGCGCCGGAACGCCGGACTTGGTGTTGTACACATCGATGATCGTCTTCGTCAGGTCCGTGGTGGAGCTGGCGTAGAGCACCAGCTGTGCGTCCTGGCTTCCGCCGTCGAGCACCACCGTGTATCCCTGCTTCTGCGCATAGTCGATGAGCAGATCGCCGACCTTCGTGGCCACAGCATTGAACGTCTGCTGCATATCCTGCTGAAAGGCGCTCTGGTCGTCTTCCTGGGTACGCTGCAACTGCTTCTCTTTGTCGTTGATCGAGCGCGCGCGGCTCTCGCGTTCGGAGTCGTTGAGCGTATCGCCCTGGGTCTGCAGCTGCTTCTTCAGGGTGTCGATCTGGTCGCTCAGAGTCTTCAGTTCATGGCGCTTGGGCTCGTACTTCTTCTGCAGATCGGCAAAGTCGCGCTGGAATTCGTTGGTCTGAGTAACGGCAGCCTGGAAGGCGATGACGCCGACCTTGGCAGGCGCATCTGCGGCAGTTTGCGCGGCTGCGCTGAGTGCGCCAGCGCAGAGCAGAACTGCTGAAAGTGTGGCGAGAGATTTCATTGTTAAAAGCTCCTTAAGTTGAAAACGCCGCGCTCCGGCAGTGCGGAGCGCGGCGTTTTACGTTGCTGGTTAGAAGGTGGTCGAGACCGTCAAGCGGAAGGTCTTGCGCGGCTCGCGGAACTGGTTCTGTGCGCCGTACCCCTGGATGATTTCCGCATACGTGTAGTCGCCTGCGCCGCCGGTCGGGAACATGTCGCGAGTGATCAGTTGCGCCGAGCAGCTCTGCACCTTGCTGCCCAGGCCCAGATTGCAGTACGGGCGCTCGTAGAGGCGGAGCGGGTTGTACGCGAAGTAGAGCCGGAACGGTGCGTTGACGATCGGCATGATCACGCCAAGCTCGGCGCCCAGCGACATGCGCGGTACGAAGTTGGTGCCGGAGATTGGATGGATGTTGCGCTCGAATCCAACCTGGTCGCCCGGGATGCCTCCCTGGCAGGCGCCGTTGTTATAGACCGGGCAGCCGTAGAGCGGCGAGGTCAGCGAGGCAAAGCCCTCGGGGCTCTGCTTCAGCTGGTTCTTGTTCAGCGCCACGTCCACGCCAAAGTCGTCGAAGAACGAGAACGTCACCGGCCCGGCGATCGGGATACGGTACTCGGCGTTCGCCGTGAACGACGTATCGCCGCCGATCGAGGCAATGCCGTATACCGGAATCGGCACCTTGATGCACTGGCTCAGCTGGGTGTTGCTCGGGTCGCGCGGCACGCAGGAGCCGTCCGGGTTGGTCAGCTGAACCGTCACACGGCTCGGCACGTAGCCGTAAGGACC
>DATMUN010000582.1:0-2425 GCA_035563895.1 Occallatibacter sp.
CGATGAGTCGGGCCGCATCGAGTATCAGAACTGGAACGTGCTCGACCGCCACGGCTATCTGCGCTGGCGCCCGGTAGAGGTGGATACACCGCTGCGCAAGCTGCACTGGTTCTGGCATCCGAATGACGAGCAGTCACTGAAGTCCGTCGATGAACTGATGGAGAGCTACGAGGGCGCCGTAGGCCACGGCGGGCAATGGATGATCGGCGTGGCGCCAAACTCGCGCGGCCTGCTGCCGGACTCGGACGTCGCCCGCCTGTACGAACTGGGCGAGGCCATCCGCGCCCGCTACGGCTACGAACACGATTTGCTCAAGACGCACCTGCCCGTGGATGAAAATACAGCGAAAGCGCTCGATGGTGACACGGACACATTCTGGAGCGCGCCCGAGAGCTCACACGAGGCCACGCTCGAAGTACACACAGCAAAGCCGATCACATTTGATCGCGCACTGACGATGGAGTGGCTCGTGGAAGGCCAGCAGATCCAGAAATACAGCATCGAGGCGATGCTCGATGGCAAGTGGCAGCCGCTGGTGACAAGCTTCGCCATCGGCCACAAGAAGATCGACAAGTTCACACCGGTGACAACCGACCGCGTACGCCTGCGCATCCTTGCCAGCGCAGGCACAGCACGGATTCGCGAGTTCGAAGTGTTCTGACGAGACTGCCGTAGTCACTGGGGATGGCCATCGTGGGCGGCGCGATGCTTTTCATGCTGGTGTGGCAGTATGCCCGGCGCGGTACCTGGCCCACACGAGCAGCGTTGGCTGTCGCCATCCTCACGGTTCCGGCGATGATACTGCTCGCGCATGTCCCGATGCTGCGCTGCGGCCTATCCACCGGTTACGTCGCGTGGTCTCCATGTTTCGATCCGGCCTGATCCGGACGGCACCCGAAGCTTCACGCGCAGAGACCCCGTAATGGGCGAGCCGTCGATCCTAATTCCTATCGTCGCCGTGCCGGAAGATCCGCACATGGTCATGAACGTGGAAGGAGTCCGCATCGCTATGCATGGCGACGCGGGTTGGACCTGGGACTCCGGTTGGACAAACAAATCTTTCTGGCTGGGGGCGGGTTCAGGCGAATCAAACCTGGAGTTCAACATGCCCACTGCGGTCATCGATCAGATGCAGCAGTCGCACGCCCAGGCCACAGTCGAGTTGGCGTACGTTGCGTACCGGCTTACGCGTGAGCAGAAAATCGACACTTCGCACAGATACTTCGTGATTCCAGACGTCGGTCAGTGCATCTGGGGTAAAGGGAGAGGGATCATATTCAATTCCTCCGGGCTGAACTGTGTGGCGCCATTGCGGTTACCGGGGATTCTGGTCGCGCGCAGGCAGGCGAGTCTATGTGTAGCCTCGGTAAGAACGCCGGCATCCCCGGCGATCGGTTTTGCCGCGGCGGTGCTCTTCGGAAACGATGACACTCGGGTCGATTTCGATATTGACCCGGTGCGCAGCCTTCAGTTGAATTTCGGCTTCTGGCTACCTTTGGTTCCAGCACAAAAGAGCGGATATCGACAGGCCGAACTGTGCCGCGGAACTCCCATCACCGTGCTGACCGGGCACACCGAAGGCCGGATGCAGGCTCGCTTCGAGTTGGGCGCAGTCGGAAAGCAAGTGACGCCAGACACCGGTGGCGACGAGGGCTCCGACGATTAACCAAGCCGGGACTTGTCGCGTCTGAAACACGTCACGCATTGGCACATTGACGCCCGCACTGCCCCGCCGTAGGCTCGTGATATGAGATTTGTTGTCAGTGAGCTCGAGAAAGAGCCGGTCGAGTTCGATTTGGCTCTTGAGGCTGGTGCTGTTGATTTTGGCGACGAGGCGGAGCAGGACGGGCCGCTGAAAAGCTCCGGGCGCGCTGAGGTGATACACGAGCACCGCGGTCCGAAGGAGATCGTGCCCGACATCCGGCTTACGGGGCACTACGAAGGGCAGTTTCAGGTGCCCTGCGCACGCTGCGTTGAGCCGGTGCAAGTGCCTATATCCGGGCAGTTTGACCTGCTTTTCCGACCCATCGGGGTGGATGCCGGGGCCGCCGAGCGCTCGATCTCTGCGCCGGAGACGGAAATCGGTTATTATCAAGAAGACAGTCTGTTGCTTGAGGATGTGCTGCGCGAGCAGGTGCTTTTGTCTCTGCCGGCCAGGACGCTTTGCAAGGATGACTGCAAAGGGCTTTGCCCGCGCTGCGGTAAAAACCGCAACCTTGAGCCATGCACCTGCGAGGAGGGTCCGCGGGACCCGCGTTGGGAAGCGCTCCAGGGACTGCGTGGCCGGATAAAGTCCTGAAAATAAGCAAGACCCTGAGAATTTTGGGCGTTCCCGGGGCGCCACTGGCGGCCGGGGCTTTTTATGGCCCGGAACCGCACAGAACGCGGGGAACACGAAAGGAAGATTTACCATGCCGAATCCGAA
>DATMUN010000583.1:0-3113 GCA_035563895.1 Occallatibacter sp.
CCTCTAGACGGCATTTTGCGGACCCGTCAACGAGCCGCGGGACAATCCTTCTCGTAGTAGGCTAAATGGAGCACAGGTTGCGTGTTCCGGTCGAACGTGATCACGGATTCCGGTGGAAGATGATCACTCAATCCGGTGGAACGTGATCACGGATTCCGGTCGAAGGTGATCATCGATTTTGGTGATCGGGATTCGGGCGCAGTGAGGGTATAGCGGCCCGCGCCGTCGACAGTTCTCAACCGAGGGTAGGCTCGCTCCTTTGCCGAACAGCAGGGGAACGAGATGCCGGCCGAGAGAGTGTCGATGCGCCAGATTCGCGAAGTTTTACGACTGCGGTTTGCCAGCGAGCTGCCGCAACGAGCAATCGCCAAGAGCTTGGGGCTGAGCCAGGGAGCGGTGAGCGGCTATCTCAGCCGGGCCCGCGCCGCCCGGGTGAGCTGGCCGTTGGCCGAAGATCTCGATGACGTGCAGCTCGAAGCGCTGTTGTTCCCGGCGCCGCCGGCGGTCGCCGCGGATCAGCGCCCGATGCCTGACTGGGCCTGGGTGCATCGCGAGCTGCGCCGCCCCAATGTGACCCTGGCGCTGCTGTGGGAGGAGTACCGGGCCGGTGCGCCCGACGGGTTCGGGTATTCCTGGTTTTGCGACCTTTACCAGGGTTGGGCGGGCCGGCTGAAGCCGACGATGCGCCAGACCCATCTCGCCGGCGAGAAGCTGTTTGTCGACTTCGCCGGCGGCACCGGCGAGGTCGTCGACGGCCTCACCGGTGAGATCATACCGGTACAGATTTTTGTCGCCGTCCTGGGCGCGTCGAACTTCACCTACGCCCAGGCAGTGTGGAGCCAGAAGCTGCCGGATTGGATCGCGGCGCATGTCCGCGCCTTCGCTTATTTTGGCGGCGTCGCCCGCCAGACGGTCAGCGACAATCTCAAGGCCGGGATCACCAAGGCGTGCTTTCACGAGCCGATGGTCAACCGGACCTATGCCGACATGGCGCGGCATTACGGCACCGCCATCGTTCCGGCGCGCCCCTACAAGCCGCGCGACAAGGCCAAAGTCGAGGTTGGCGTCCAGGTCGTCGGGCGCTGGATCCTGGCACGGTTACGGCATCGGCGCTTCTTCTCGCTGGCCGAACTCAACGCCGCGATCCGCGCCCTGCTCGACGAGCTCAATAATCGTTCGATGCGCGGCTGGGGCATGAGCCGGCGGGCGCTTTTCGAGCAGCTCGACAAACCCGCGCTCAGGTCACTGCCGCCGCTGGCTTACGAGTATGCCGAGTGGAAGCGCTGCCGCGTCGGCCTGGATTACCACGTCGAGATCGCCAAGCATTACTACAGCGTGCCGCACCAACTGATCCGCCAAGAGGTCGAGGCGCGCATCACCGCCGCGACAATCGAGATCTTTCATCGCGGCAAACGGGTCGCCAGCCATTGCCGCAGCCTGCGCCCGCATCGGCCGACCACTGTCCCCGAGCACATGCCCTCCGCCCACCGGCGCTATCGCGACTGGACCCACGAGCGCATCCGCCACGAGGCCCAAGCGGTCGGCCCGGACGCCGCCGTGCTGGTCGATGTCATCCTGCGCTCGCGGCCCCATCCCGAGCAGGGCTTCCGCTCCTGCGTCGGCATCCTGCGCCTGGTCAAGCGCTATGGCGCCGAACGGGTCGATGCCGCCTGCGCCCGCGCGCTGGTACTTGGCACCCGGTCCTACACCTCGGTTGCCGCCATCCTGAAGAACCATCGCGAGCGCGCCCCCAGCGGCGCCACCGACCTGCCGCTGCTGATCCACGAGAACATTCGCGGACCCGATTACTACCACTGACCCGAGGAACTGAGATGCTGATCCATCCCACCGTCGAGCGCCTGCGGGCGCTCGGTCTCACCGCCATGGCCGATGCCTTCATCGAGCTGCAGAGCGCTCCCGATGCCGGCGAACTCAGCCGCGAGGATTGGCTCGGGCTACTCGTCGACCGCGAAGCGACCAGCCGCGAGAACAAGCGGCTCGCCCGCCGCCTGCGCGAGGCCCGGCTGCGCCAGCCTGCCGTCGTCGAGGACGTCGACTTCCGTGCCCACCGTGGCCTCGACCGGGCGCTCTTCCTCAAGCTCGCGAGCTGTGAGTGGATCCGCGAGCATCATCATCTCTGCCTCATCGGCCCGACCGGTATCGGAAAGTCGTGGTTGGCTTGCGCTCTCGGCCACAAGGCATGCCGCGAGGGCTTTTCGGTGCTCTACAAGCGCGCCTCGCGCCTGTTCACCGATCTTGCCCAAGCGCGCGGCGAAGGGCGGCTGCCGCGGCTGATGAGCACACTCGAACGCACCCGCCTGTTGATCATCGACGATTGGGGACCGGAGCCGCTCAACGCCGAGCAGCGCCGCGACCTGCTCGAGATCGTCGACGATCGCTACGACCGGGGATCCCTGCTGGTCACCAGCCAAGTCCCGGTCAATCGCTGGCATGAAGTGATTGGCGATCCAACCCTGGCCGACGCCATTCTCGACCGCATCATCCATCGCGCCCATCGCATCGACCTCAAAGGCCCATCGCTGCGCCGGCGCCTCGTCGCTAGTGAAAGCTCCGCTGCATGACCGCCCGTGCACTGATCGCCCACGGGGGCCCACAGCGCCTCCCCACGCGCGCCGCTCCGTCGCTCGTGAGGGCACTGCGCGACGCGCGCGGGTCCCCTCCATGGACTCCATGGACGATCCTCTGCAGTCTTGACTGGCACCACCTTTCTTATGCAACCTGTATTCGTGGTCGACGGCGCACATCGCCGCCGCCCTCACGGCGACCCAATCGGCCGCGTCACGGCTTGATCACGATCACCGGAATGGGTGATCACCTTCAGCTGGAATGGCCGATCACAATCACCGGAATGCGCAGCTTCGCTGCCCATTCGAGCCACGCCTCGGATGGACATCGACCTACGGGCATTGGGTTATCGATCCGTCTTGAATCCTTTCGACACCCAAGAGATCGACCAAGCACTGACTGGAATTACAAGCCAGATGAGAATAAGAGGGCCTGCATAAAGCATCCACAGATGATAAATCATAGGTTCACATGTCATTTTGGACTTGATAAATTCTGTACCATATTGCTCGTTGGAAGGAAGTGGT
>DATMUN010000584.1:0-2639 GCA_035563895.1 Occallatibacter sp.
CCGCCCCGGCCAGCAACTCGCTCAGCGAGATTGCCCCATCCGGCGCCGCAATCGGATCCATCATCACTATGCGTTCCAACCCGGTCAGCTTGCGCACCGCGTTCAGTTTCTCAAACTGCTGGCGCGTCGAGACCACCGCAGTCTTGCAGCCCGCGTCTTCGATCAGCACGGCAATCTGCTCCCCCGTCAACGTCGGGTAAATCGGAACATTCACCGCTCCAATCGCCAGCGTGGCAAAATCCGTCACCGCCCACTCCCAGCGGTTTTCGCTGATCAGCGCAATGCGCGAGCCCTTCTGCTCGCCCCATCCCAGCAGCACTTCGGCCAGCCGGCGAACCCGCTGATAAATCTGATCGGAGGAAAGCGGTAGCCAGTTGCCAAACTCGTCCTGCCACAAAACAACGCGCGGATTGCCCATCGAGGCAATCCGGCAAAAGAGGTCATTGATCGTCTTAAGAGGTGCTGGAGAAGTCATTTGACGCCGCTACATCCTGTTGCTGTAGGCACAGCCAAACGAGAGTGTAACAGTGCGGGCCGGTTGCATGCAGTTTCCGTACCCGCCAGCAACCGGACAGAGCAACTTACGCCACAGCTTGAACCAAGCTAAGCCTGTGGCTTCGGTGTCAACCGAACCATCCGTTCGGCTTCCATCTCCCAATTCTCAAGCAGCCATTGCGCCTTCACGCTGCTTGTCTTCGCGGCGTGCAATTCGACTAAGCTGCGGAACTCCTCTCGGGTCGCTTCGTCCAGGCTTTTCCACGGCTCAGCCGTCAGAAACCCCTTGTGATACCGGCCCGCAGCCTCAAAGCTGCCATCCTCGTCGTAGACCCACGCAGTACCGCCCGTCATGTACTCGCAGCCGTGATCACCCACGCCCTCAATCACCGCCAACGCGCCCGAGTTGCGGACTGCGAAGCGTTCGCCCGCCTGCCCTGCGGCAAACAGCGACCCGCTCGTAGCGCCGTACAGCGCCACGTTGCCCAACAGCGCGTGCTTCCTGCTGTCGTAGGCAACCCGCCCCAGACCGCGCAGAATCAACTCGCCGCCGCACAGTCCCTTGCCGACGAAATCATTCGCCAGTCCATCTAGTTCAAGCGTCATCCCATCGGCTGCGAAGGCCCCAAACGACTGCCCGGCAACGCCGCGCATCTTGAAGATCAGCGGGGCCCCTGCTTCGGTAGGAGCGTCCGCGCGCACCAAAGCCAATTCTCCCGCCAGCCGTGCTCCCAGCGTCCGGTCTGCATTTGAAACATGCGCCTCGAGCCGATACGGCACGCCCGCCCTGTACGCCGCGAGCGCGGGTGCAATCCATGCATCGTCCTGTGGCCTGTGTGACTCCGGCCGATCGTTCCTTCCCCCTTGCCAGCGCACCGCCTCGCCCGCAGCCTCTGCCACCGTAACCGCCGCAAGCATCGGCTTCAGATCCAGTCCACCCTCCCAGCGAACCTGCTCCAGCAAGTCCGTGCGCCCAGTAGCAGCCGATAGCGAGGCCAACCCCAGCTTCGCCAGCAGTTGCCGCACTTCACTCGCGAGTTCGTCGAAGTACCGAACCACATGCTCCGGCTTACCCCTGAACTTCGCGCGCAGGTCTGGCCGCTGTGTCGCAATGCCCGTAGGACATGTATTCAGATGGCACTGCCGCGCCATGTCGCATCCCAGCGCCACCAGTACCGCTGTGCCAAATGCAAACTCGTCGGCGCCCAGTAGTGCCGCAATCACAATGTCTCGTGCCGTACGCAGACCGCCATCCGTACGTAGCCGCACGCGTCCGCGCAGCCCGTTGTGAATCAGCACCTGCTGCGCCTCGGCCAGTCCCAACTCCCACGGATTGCCCGCATACTTGATGCTCGACAGCGGCGAAGCACCCGTCCCGCCCGAGTTCCCGGCAATCACGATAAAGTCTGCATACGCCTTGGCCACGCCCGCGGCAATCGTTCCCACTCCGCAGCTCGAAACCAGCTTCACGCCCACCGTTGCACGCGGATTCACGCGCTTCAGGTCGTAGATAAGCTGCGCCAGGTCCTCGATCGAATAGATGTCGTGATGCGGCGGTGGAGAAATCAGCTGCATTCCCGGCTGCGCATGCCGCAGCCGCGCAATCAGCTCCGTAACCTTGTGCCCAGGCAACTGGCCGCCTTCTCCAGGCTTCGCTCCCTGCGCAATCTTGATCTCAATCTCTTCCGCGTTCGCCAGGTACTCCGCCGTCACGCCGAAACGCGCACTCGCCACCTGCTTGATCTTGTTGTTCAGGAGCGAAGGTGCACCATTTACCGGCGTATAGACCGCTGGGTCTTCTCCACCTTCACCTGTATTCGACCGCGCCCCAAGCAGATTCATCGCCTCGGTAATCGTCTGGTGCGCCTCCGGCGAAAGCGATCCAAACGACATCGCGCTGGCGATGAACTTGTTCGTAATCTTCCTCACCGGCTCCACTGCATCCACAGCCAACTCCGGCCCGGCAGGCCGCACCTCCAACAAGTCGCGCAATGTCGCAGGCTCAGTCTCTGTCACCTGCGCACTGAACGTCGCAAACGGCGTCAGCGCCAACGCCGCTCCCTGCTTCGTCGAGCCTACCGCTGTCTGTAGTGCACGCACTGTCTGCGGCTGCCACGCGTGCGACTCCGCCTCGTCCGCCTTGC
>DATMUN010000585.1:0-3091 GCA_035563895.1 Occallatibacter sp.
CGTTCCATCGCTCGACTCTCTCGGCTACCGGCAGGCTCGTGCTGTCGTCGAAGGTGCGCTCTCGCCCGACGAAGCCATCGCTCAGGCGCAGCAAGGCCACCGCAACTACGCCAAGCGCCAGCTCACCTGGTTTCGCCGCGAGCCCGATGTTCACTGGATCGAAGATTTCGGCAGTGCCGCCTCCACCATCGAGGCCGCAGCCAGGCTGGTCGGCACCCAGCTGTGACCCGTCCCACAATCAAAAGAAAAACGCTTGCCTGCCCTCCGCAGACTCTGCTAAAACGTTTTTGCTTCATTCCCGTCGCTCTCGCGCGGGTTGAAAGGAAGAAGTACCATGAAGAATTTCACTCGCCGTCAGTTTGGCCTTGGGGCCGCTGCCGCCGCCGGTGCCGCTGCTCTTCTGCCTAAGTTCGCCTTTGGCGAGCCCTCCCCCGCACCTCTCCATTTCCCCAAGGGCTTCCTCTGGGGCTGCGCCACTGCCGCATACCAAATCGAAGGCGCCGCCCGCGAAGATGGCCGCGGCCCCTCAGTCTGGGACACCTTCTCGCACACGCCTGGCAAGACGCACAACGGCGACACGGGCGACGTGGCCGATGACTCCTACCACCTCTACAAAGACGACATCCAGCTGCTCAAGAATCTTGGCGTGCAGAGCTACCGCTTCTCCATCTCCTGGTCGCGTGTCTTCCCCGAGGGCGTAGGCAAGGCCAACCCCAAAGGCCTGGACTACTACAGCCGCGTAGTGGATGAGCTGCTCGCCAACGGTATCCAGCCCTACATCACTCTCTTCCACTGGGACCTGCCGCAGGCGCTCGATGGCGGCTGGGCCAACCGCGACACGTCGAAGGCCTTCGGTGAGTACGCGGCCTACATGGGCAAGCATCTGGGCGACCGTGTGAAGCACTGGATGACGACCAACGAACTCGTCTGCTTTACCGATCTCGGCTACCAGATCGGGCAGTTTGCGCCCGGCCTCAAGCTGCCGCCCGCACAGGTGAACCAGATACGCCACCACGGCATTCTGGCTCACGGACTGGGCGTGCAGGCGCTGCGCGCGAACACCCCGTCCGGCACGCAGGTGGGCATGGCCGAGAACGCCGTCGTCTTCGCGCCCATCATGGAGACCGAGGCACACCTGGCCGCGGCCCGCAAGGCCACGCGGCTGGGCAACGCACCCTTCCTCACCACCATCATGGAAGGCAAGTATCCGGCCGAGTATCTGGCCAAGGAAGGCGCCAACGCGCCCAAGGTCGAACCGGGTGACATGGAAGCGATCAGCAGCCCGATGGACTTCGTCGGCCTCAATATCTACACGCCGTTCTACGTGCGCGCGTCCGACAAGCCCGAAGGCTTCGAGGTTGAACCCTACCCCGCCTCGCAGCCGAAGATGTTCTCGCCGTGGATCAACGTGGCGCCCGAGTGCACCTACTGGGGCGTGCGCAACGTCTGCGACCTATGGAAGCCAAAGGGGATTTACATCACGGAGAACGGCTGCTCGTCTGACGATCAGCTCACCGCCGATGGCCGCGTCGAAGACATCGACCGCGTGATGTATCTGCGCAACCACATCGGACAGCTGCATCGGGCCGTCCGCGAAGAGTACCCCGTAAAGGGCTACTTCCTCTGGAGCCTGCTCGACAACTACGAGTGGGCCGACGGCTACTCCAAGCGCTTCGGCATTCACTACGTGGACTTCAAGACGCAGAAGCGTACTCCGAAGCTGAGCGCCGAGTGGTACAAGACCACCATCGCGAAAAACTCAGTGGAGTAAGCAATACAACGGAGGCAAACTAGAAGGGCCGCCCACACCGGGCGGCCCTTCGTTTTGCCGCCTAAAGTCAATTGTGTTGCGTACCGTGAGTTATCGCGGATGTGAATAATTGAGCCCAGAGGACGTTCCAGATCAGCAATACGCGACAACTCTCCAGTAAATCGTGTCTAATCATGTCGTCATGATCGACCGTTGGGAGATTCGATTTCGTCGCATTCGCATCCTTGGATGGCTCGCTCTCGCTGGTCTTCCTTTCATCGCCCTAGCGGCGTTGACTGATAACTTATTTAGGAATCTCGGCATCACTGTAGCGTTGTTGTTGATTGTCCCCGGTTTTCTCTACGTATACGTGATGGTCATCTTGCATTGGAAGAATCGCTATCGAGGCGTACACAGCGATTTGTGGGGTACGCTTATCTTGATCGAGACAAGCGGCTGGATGAAATTGGTCTATTTCTTCCGCCACATTCTTCCCGATATGTGTCGGAGCGGCCGCTACCATGTCGTTTCTGAATAACGGTCGCCCGTAACACCGGAAGATAGCAAGTCGCTATCAAGCTCAGCGGCTCGCCGCATCCAGTACCGCAAGCTCGTCCTCACTAAACCGTAGCCCCACTGCCGCGACATTTTCTTCCAGGTGCGTCACCTGCGAGGTGCCCGGAATCGGCAGCAGCACGGGCGAGCACGCGAGCAGCCACGCCAGCGAGACCTGCGCGGGGGTGACGCCGTGGGCAGTAGCGGTGCGCTCGAGTGCCTGATGCAACGGATGGTCGGGTTTGAAGAGCTTGCCCGCCGCCATGGGATACCACGGCAAGAACGCAATCCCCCGCCGCTCGCACCACGTGAGCGTGGCCTCGTGCCGCCGGTCGGCCAGAGAGTAGCGATTCTGCACGCCCACGATGGGCACAATCTGCTCGGCCTCTTCGATCTCCGCAGGCGTCACCTCGCTCAGCCCGATATGCCGGATCTTCCCTTCCTCCTGCATGCGTTTAAGCGCGCCGAGCGACTCCTCGAGCGGCGTGCGCGGATCGATTCGATGGAGTTGATACAGCTCGATGCAGTCCAGCTTCAGCCGCCGCAGGCTCATCTCCACGCATTGAATCAGGTAGCCCGCGCGCCCCACGTACTCCGTGCGCGCCGGGCCCTGCCGTGTGATGCCGCCCTTCGTCGCAATCACCAACCCCGCAGGGTACGGATGCAGCGCCTCGGCAATCAGGCGCTCGGCGATCTCAGGCCCGTAAGCATCGGCCGTGTCGATCAGAGTCACGCCCAGCTCGACAGCCCGCCGCAGCACGTTGCGCGCGGCCTTGGCATCTTCCG
>DATMUN010000586.1:0-5894 GCA_035563895.1 Occallatibacter sp.
CCAGCCTGTCCGCGTGGACCGCTCCGCAAACCCGCTGCTCTATAGTTGAGAGAGCATGTCCCCAGCAACCCCCGGCAAGGTCGTCCTCATACATTTCTCCGGTCAGGATCACCCCGGCCTCACGGCAGAGATCACCACCACGCTCGCCCGCCACCACACCGAGGTCCTCGACATCGGCCAGGCCGTCGTCCATGAGTCCCTCACGCTTGCCATCCTCATCAAAGTCTCGAGCCAGAGCAGCTACGCCGCTCTCAAGGCCGAGCTCACGGCGCGCGCCCATGAGCTGAATCTCCAAATCCGCTTTTCCCTCGTCCGGCCAGACTCGCTCGAGCACTGGCGCCACGGCCTGCACCACCGGCACTTCATCATCACTCTCCTGGGCCGCGCCATCACCGCCGACGACCTTGCCCGCGTCACTGCCGTCATTGCGGCGCATGAGATGAACATCGACCGCATCGACCGGCTCTCCGGTCAGCTTGCGCCCGAAGACACCGCCGCCAACGCATGCCTCGAGCTCGCCGTCAGCGGCGATGCCTCGCGCGAGCCCCTTATGCGCGCCGAGTTCCTTGCCGCTGCCCAGCAGCTCTCCATCGACATCGCCTTCCAGCGCGAGAGCATCTTCCGCCGCAATCGCCGCCTCTTCGCGTTCGACATGGATTCCACTCTCATCCAGGGCGAAGTCATCGACGAACTTGCCCGGATGGCTGGTGTCGGCGAACAGGTTTCAAAGATCACCGAGGCCGCCATGCGCGGCGAGCTTAACTTCGACGAGAGCTTCACCCGCCGCGTCTCCCTGCTCAAGGGGCTGCCCGCAGAGCGCGCCTACTCGCTGCTTGACGCCATTCCCATGGCCGAAGGGGCCGAGCGCTTGATCCGCACGCTGCGCCTGCTTGGTTACAAGACCGCCATCCTCTCCGGCGGCTTCACCTTCTTCGCACACCACCTGCAGCAGCGCCTCGGCATCGACTACGTCCACGCCAACGAGCTCGAGATCGCAGACGGCATCGTCACCGGCCGCGTCATCCCGCCCATCGTCAACGGAAACCGCAAGGCCGACTTCCTCGCCGTCATCGCGCAACAGGAGGAGTTCTCACTCGAGCAAGTCGTCGCTGTCGGAGATGGCGCCAACGACATCCCCATGCTCAAGCTCGCCGGCATGGGCATCGCCTACCGCGCCAAGCCCCTCGTTCAGCAGAAGGCTCCGCAAGCCATCTCCTCGCTCGGACTCGACGGCCTGCTCTATCTCATCGGCGTCCGCGACCGCGACCTCGCACCTCACGAGCGCCAAATCTCCGCCGAATTGTGAAAGGGCACGACTTCAGTCGTGCCAATAAGCCGAATAAAATAATTGGGGGCTTTAGCCCCTGAGGGACAAGGTTTTCAAAATTCAGCTCTTGGTCGGAGCTTCCTTAGGTGTGCCCCTGAAGATGCGTCGCCCCAATCTCGTCCGGCTTCTTCTGCTTCTGCCTTTCCTCGCCGCCCGCGTCCTCAGCGGACAAGCCCCAGCCGCGTCTCCGCTGCCGGACGCCGTCTCCATCCGCGCACTCGGCGCCGATCTCTTCCAGCAGTCCGGCGTCACCGGCATGGTGCTCGTCGTCGTCCGCGACGATCAGACTTACTTCTTCGGCTACGGCGAAACCGCGCCCGGCTCCAATCAGAGCCCCACGCAGGACTCCGTCCTGCGCCTCTGCTCGCTCACCAAGATCTTCACCACCGACGTGCTGGCCAAGCTCGCCGCCGATGGCACCGTTCACCTCGACGACTCCCTGCAGCAGTTCGCGCCAGACGATGTGACAGTCCCAACCAGGACGCGCCCTATCACCCTTGCCAATCTCGCCACACACACATCCGGCCTGCCGCGCGAACTTGGCGCCGCTCCCCGCCACACACCGCATTTCACCTTTCCTGACTACCGCACCCGGTGGCAATGGCTCCCTCGGCAGAACCTGCGC
The DNA here is from genome assembly GCA_035563895.1 of Occallatibacter sp. Taxonomy (GTDB): domain Bacteria; phylum Acidobacteriota; class Terriglobia; order Terriglobales; family Acidobacteriaceae; genus Telmatobacter. Next base: position 1,953 of record DATMUN010000586.1, read on the forward strand.
ACGGTTCCAGGAACCGCCGCCGTCTACTCCAACATCGGCTACGACCTGCTGAGCGACGCGCTGCAATCCGCCGCGCACAAACCCTACGCAGCCCTTCTCGCCGAGCACACACTCAACCCGCTGCACATGTGGAACACCACCTTCTTCCCCTCCGACGCGCAATGCGGTCATCTGCTCATCGGCGTGCGTGACGAGGGGCCCTGCACCGTCACCGAGGACACCGCAGGCAGCTCGGGCCTTTACTCCACAGCGACAGACATGGCCATCTGGCTCAAGTACCTGCTAGGCACCTATACACCGGCCATTCCCGCACAGGCTCCCGACGCGCAATCGGTCCGCCTTCTCCCCTCGGACCTTATCAGCCAGGTCGGCCTCTCGCACGCGGGCGACCCCACCGGCGTCGGCCTCGGCTGGGTTCACCTCCTTCCGCTCGACTCCCCCTCGCACATCGTCGAGAAGACCGGCGGCGGCGCAGGCTTTCAAACCTACATTGCCCTCAACCACTCCAGTCACACTGCCATCTTCGTCGCCGCCACCGATGGCTCGGCTGAGGCGCACGTGAATCTCTTTGAAGCTGCAAACAATGTCCTGCTCACCGCCGCTGGACTGCCCCCATTGCCTCCCCCACCGCCCAGACCCATCGTGCGGCCCAGGCACAAACGAAAGTCGGCAGCAGCTCCACGACCCCATCGTCGCAAAGCCTCTAAGCCGTCCACTCCTCCAGCCCAGTAGCGCCACATCGCTCACATCTCAAGGGTTGCCGCCAGCACTGCCGATTAAAAGTCGAACGGCTCTCTCGAAATCTTGCCGTGTCCTCCAAAACTCATAAGATTCTTATGCCCCTCAGTGTCTAATGCGGGCAATGAGGAGAAGCTACCCATCTCTCGGAAACGCCCTGCCCGCCTTCATCCCGAAGCGTCAGTGCGCCCGCGAGATCGGTCAGCAAACTCCTCGCTTGTTGCAGTGCTTTACTGCGCTGCTCGCGGTACTGGCAGTCGCCACCGCGCTCATCGCACCAACCATCGACATCCCCGACACGGTGCTCCCCGGCCACTGCGTTTCCGCACACGCCGGCAGCACGCTGTTCTCCGGCGCGGCGTCTATCGCGACAGCCGCGGGTGCCATACGCGCCTTTGAAGGCCTGAGCGCATTCCAGGTGTTCGACGGCCGCAACTCCCTCCAGCTCGGATACAGCGCACACACCATCGTGATGCGCTGTTAGCCTAGCCCCTTCCATCCCACTCGCTCCCAAAAGAACTGCTCCCTCGCACGTCAATAGTGCGGGCACATGCCTTTGACTGCGCATACCTGCGTTCTCCGCAGCGTGCGTGTACATTGTGCATTTGTCACACGCTGAGGTGACGGTTCGCGCAGCGAAGCACTGTCTGCGTTTCCGATTGCCCCATGTGCAATCGAGACCCGACAGATGTACGTGCAGTCGAGCGTGCGCAGGAAATCTCTTGTGGGCGGAAACCCCAACCGCAACCTATCTCAGAAATCAGGAGAGCTATGAGCCGAAATCGTTCAAGACTGTTCGCCCTTCTCCTCGCAGGCATCTCCTGCGCTGGAGCCTGTTACGCACAGACTCCTTCACCTGCACTCACAGTGTCGAACGCGGACAATGCGTGGATGCTCGTCAGCGCCGCACTCGTCCTCCTGATGACCGGCCCCGGGCTGGCCCTGTTCTACGGCGGTCTCGTTCGCAAGAAAAATGTGCTCTCCGTCATGATGCAAAGCTTCGCCATGATGGCGCTCATCTCTCTGCTGTGGGCCGTGGTCAGCTACAGCCTCGCATTCGATGCCGGAACCAGCTTCATCGGCGGTCTGCATCACGCCTTCCTTCGCGGCGTCGCACTCACGCCTGATGCCGACTATGGCGCGACAATCCCCGTGCAGACCTTCATGATCTATCAGCTGATGTTCGCCATCATCACGCCTGCTCTCATCACCGGCGCGTTTGCCGAACGAATGAAGTTCAGCGCGATGGCAGTGTTCCTCGTCCTTTGGTCCATCGTCGTCTACTCGCCCATGGCGCACATGGTCTGGGGCAAAGGCGGCCTGCTGAACGCCGCATTGGGCGGTGCCCTGCCCACGCTCGACTTCGCCGGCGGCACCGTCGTACACATCACCTCCGGTGTCTCAGCGCTGGTCTGCGCCATCTACCTCGGTAAGCGCATCGGCTATCCCACCGAGCCCACACCGCCCCACTCAATGGTATTGAGCTTCATCGGCGCGTGTCTGCTCTGGGTTGGCTGGTTCGGCTTCAACGCAGGCAGTGCGCTCTCATCCGGCGCGCTGGCCACCAGCGCCTTCGTGAATACCCACTTCGCCACCGCAGCCGCAGCCGCTGCCTGGGCTGGCGCAGAGTGGATTCGCAACAAGAAACCCAGCGCGCTCGGCGCTATCTCCGGCGCTGTTGCGGGACTCGTCGCCATCACCCCTGCCGCTGGCTTCGTCGAACCCATGTATGCCATCGTCATCGGCCTCGCTGCCGGAGTCTTCTGCTACTTCATGGTGGCCAAGGTCAAGCAGGTCTTCGGCTACGACGATGCCCTCGACGCATTCGGAGTTCACGGCGCGGGCGGAACACTCGGTGCGATCCTCACCGGCGTCTTCGCCTCCAGCGGCATCAACCCCATCTTCAAGGACGCATCCGGTAACACACTCCCGTCCGGCCTCATCGAGGGCAACGTACATCAGCTCTTCAACCAGCTTGGAGGAATCGCTCTTGCCTGGGTCATCTCCATCGTCGGCACGCTTGCGCTGCTGTTCATCGTCGACAAGACCATCGGCCTGCGCGTTTCAGCGGCTGACGAGATCGAAGGACTCGACATTACCCAGCATGGCGAAGAAGGCTACGAGTAAGCCGCCCACAGCCGACTCTTTTGTATTCGGATTCGCAAAACAAAGCTCACTCACGCATGGAGGAATACAAGGTTATGCAGAAGATTGAAGCGATCATCCAACCTTCGAAGGTTGAGCCGGTAAAGAGCGCACTGATTGAAGTTGGCATCACAGGAATGACCATCTTGGAAGCCCGCGGACATGGAAGGCAGAAAGGGCACACCGAGTTCTATCGCGGCCGCGAGTACAGTGTTGATCTGCTGCCGAAGGCCAAGCTTGAGCTGGTTGTTCCAGATGAGTTGGTTGAAGCCGCCGTCAAAGCAATCTCCACCGGAGCACGAACCGGCAAGATCGGCGATGGCAAAATCTTCATCTCGAAGATCGACGAGGTCGTTCGCATCCGTAACGATGAACGGGGGCAGGGCGCGCTCTAGCGCATCTCTGATTAAGTCGCCGTTTTGAAAGGGCACGACTTCAGCCGTGCCAATAAGCTTAATAAAAGCATCGGGGGCTTTAGCCCCCGATGGGATGCTGTGGAGTTAATCAGAGTTTCCCTGGGCCTCTAACCGTTTGCTCTTGCATCAACCTCGGGTACCCCATTCTTCGCGCAGCTTCATCGCGCAAAGGGTGGGGAAATACCCACTCCACCAACCACGAAATCCCAGACGCAATCACCACCACCCCGCGAGCGATGAGCGAGCAGTTGCCGTACGCAGTGCTCGGGCGCCACCGGTCCCTCGCATCGGGGGACCGGTGCGGAATGCAGCCTTCCGCAAAGGCCCCACTTCGCGCGTCGATTCCCACCCACGCGCTCAATAAAAACAGCCGATAGCTACGAACGACCAAAGACCCCACGCGCAACCGATCGAAGCCAACGACCGCACTTCATGGTGCCTATCCACTTCAGCTCTGAGTCCATTCTCGATGAATGATTTACGCTGTTATCACCAGCTGAGGAGTACCGAGATCACTTCCGATATGCCGACGTATGAGGACTAATCCGATTGGGAGATTCTTTTCGCCACGGCTAGGAGGCCGTCAGAATGGCGAAAAGAGCGAAGAAGCCCAAGAGTATCCTCAGACTCCCTGACCTCGATT
>DATMUN010000587.1:0-5080 GCA_035563895.1 Occallatibacter sp.
CTACTCAGCAAGGGCTTCGACGTCTGGGATCGCGTGGTCGTCACCAACTGGTCGGTGGTCGGCCTGTTCCTGGTTCTGTTCGTCGTCGGACTCGGCATCATCGGCTGGCTCATCTCCGTCGTCGCACGGGCACAGAAGATCATGGAGGGCGCAGCCTGATCGGGCGCGAATCACACTATGAGCGAAGTTCTCAATGTTCCGCACATCGTAAAGGAACCGGCCGAAGCCGGCGAGCAGCGCACGCGCCGTGCATTCCTCGTCGCCGCCGGAGCCGCGGGCCTGGCATACACCGCTGCCATGGCCTATCCCATCTACCGCTACCTTGCCTCACCGCAGGAGATGGAAGCCGCAGCCAGCGCCGTCAGCGAAGTGGCTCTGAAGGACGCGCAGAAGCTGCCGCTCGGCTCCGTGCTGATGTTCAAGTTCGGCCCGTCGCCGGCCATGCTCATCCATCACCAGGATGGCCGCTGGATCGCCATGACCGCAGTCTGCACGCACCTGGGCTGCACGGTGAAGTATGAAGCCGACCAGGATCGCATCCACTGCAGCTGCCACGGCGGCGTCTACAACGCCTACTCCGGAGCCAACGTCAGCGGTCCGCCTCCGCGCCCGCTCAAGCTCTACAAGGTCGCCGTCGGCGATGCCGGCGTTAACGTTTCGCGCGCATAAGCCACAAAGGATCAAGGCATGACTTCAAAAACGGCATCTGTCTACGACTGGGTTGACGAGCGTCTCGGTCTCTCCGAGCTGGCTGCCTTCGCGCGCCACAAGCAGGTCCCCGTCCATTCGCAATCCTTCTGGTATTACTGGGGCGGCATCTCGCTCTTCCTGTTCCTCGTTCAGTGCTTCACCGGCGTGCTGCTGCTGGTCTACTACCGGCCCGGCGCCGATGCGTACGAATCGGTTCGCCAGATCACCTTCAACATGCACTTCGGATGGCTCATCCGCTCGGCCCATTCCTGGTCGGCCAACCTGATGATCTTCTCCATCCTCGTGCACATGTTCTCGGTCTACTTTATGAAGGCCTACCGCAAGCCGCGCGAGTTCGGTTGGCTCTCGGGCATGCTGCTGCTCGGGATCGCCTCGGTCTTCGGCTTCTCCGGCTACCTGCTGCCCATGGACGAGCTGAGCTACTTTGCCACCAAGGTGGGGCTCGAAATTCCGAACGCCATCCCGTGGATCGGCCCAGTCATCAGCAACATGCTCCGCGGCGGCCTGCAGGTCAACGAGTTCACCGTTCAGCGCTTCTTCGCACTCCATGTAGTTGTTCTGCCTGCGCTCTTTCTGCCCCTGCTCGCTTTCCATCTCTGGTTGGTGCAGCGCCACGGCAATGCCATGCCGCCCTGCGAAGAGGCCAAGCCAGCAGACCAGCGCAAGACCATCCCGTTCTTCCCGAACTTCCTGCGCAAGGATCTAGGCATGTGGCTGGTCTCGCTCAACATCCTCGCGCTGCTGGCTTCTGTCTTTCCGTGGTCGCTCGGCAAGCCTGCCGATCCGCTCGTTCCTGCGCCCGCAGGCATTCATCCCGAGTGGTACTTCATGAGCCCGTTCGAGATGCTCAAGATCCTCGGCAACGTGCTGCCGGGTGAGGCCGGAGAGATCGCTGGCATCCTGCTCTTCACGCTCGGCATCGTGCTCTGGCTGCTCATTCCGTTCTATGACACGCGCAAGCGCGTAGCATCGCGCGCGCGTACCGCACATTATTTCGGCCTGCTCGCCGTTTTTGCGCTGCTGGCCACCACGGTCATTGGTTACTGGACCATTCGCTAAGAGGCTGACGCGACCATGAACTATCCTTTCTGGAATATTCCGAACCTCGGCTCCGGCTGGGTCATCGGCATCATCGCCATCTTCCATGTAGTCATCTCGCAGTTCGCAGTCGGCGGCGGCTTGTATCTGCCTGTCGCCGAGCGCAAAGCGCTGCGCATGACCGATCCTGAGCTGCGTGCTTCGTGGCTCAAGCAGATCGCTTCGCACTCGAAGTTCTTCCTGCTTCTCACCGGCGTCTTCGGCACCGTCTCCGGCGTGGGCATCTGGTTTGCCATCGGCCTCACGCATCCTGAGGCCACCAGCACGCTGATCCACAACTTCGTCTTCGGCTGGGCTATGGAGTGGGTCTTCTTCATCCTCGAGCTCACCACCGTAGCCGTCTACTACTACACGTGGAACCGCATCGATGAGAAGCTCCACCTCAAGGTGGGCTGGTTCTACGCGGGCTTCTCCGCGGCAACACTCATCATCATCAATGGCATCCTTGCCTTCATGCTCACGCCGGGTTCGACATGGCTTGGCGTTGCCGGCACCGGACAAGAAGCCAGCAAATTCTGGAACGCATTCTTCAACCCAACTTACTGGCCGAGCCTGCTCATGCGCGTCGGCGTCTGCACATCGCTCGCAGCGGTCTGGGCGCTCATCACCTCCAGCCGCATCGACGGCGACAAGCAGCCTGCGCTCAAGGCGAGCATGGTGCAGTGGAGCGTCAAGTGGCTGGTGCCGTCCTTCGTCGCCACGCCCTTCCTGCTGGTGTGGTATCTCTTCATGGTGCCCAGCTCGCAGCGCGCCCTGCTCACGCTTGGCATCGACACCATCAACGCCGGAACCTTCTCCACCGTCACGCGCATGGCCCTGGTCATCATCATCACCTCGGCCACCATCATCGGAGTGGCCTACTTCCTCGCCTATCGCAATCCGGTGGACTTCAACACCTCGCACGCACTCGCCATCCTGCTGCTGGCCTACATGGCCACCGGCGCAGGCGAGTACAGCCGCGAGATGCTGCGCAAGCCCTACGTCATCGGCAACTGGATGTACTCAAACGGCGTGCGTGTGCCATACGTGAAGCGCATCAATACCGATGGCTACCTCGCCCACTCCAACTGGGTGTGGCAGCAGGAAGGCGCTCCCGCCACGGCGTACTCGCGCGGCGAAGCCATCTTCCGCGGCGAGTGCGGCTCCTGCCACACGCTCGACGGCTATCGCCCGCTGCGACAGCTTCTCTCCGGCCGCGACCACGCCAACATCCGCAACTTCGTGCTCATGCTTCACGAGAACAAAGAGGACTCGCCTTATCGCAAGTTCATGCCGCCCATGGTTGGCACACAACAGGATGTCGACGACCTGGCCAACTACCTCAACGTTCAGGTCAACCCGCCTGCGCCCGCAGGACAGAAGCCCGTCCTCACCGCGCAGAAGTAAGTCCGCAGCTTCCCACCCTGCACACAGCAAGGCCCGGCAGAGATGCCGGGCCTTGCTGTGTGCAGGGTGATTCGCGAATCACTTTTCCAACTCGTACGGCAATCCAAACCGCCCAATCTGAATCAGCGGCTTCGTCGATGGCGGCCAGATGCGCAAGCTCGCCACGCGCGTCGATCCGGGAATCAGATGCGCGTCCGTGGTGCCGACCAGCGCCCCTGTCGCTGCTTCGTTAAAGTGCACCGCCAGCGCGTCAGCTTCATGCGTGTAACCGAAGACGTATTCGCCCGGCTTGAGCGCCACGCCGCCAATGCGGACCGGCGCCTGCACAATGAGGTAGTGCGAGTACTTGCCGTCTGCCGAGTAGCCCGCCGTAATCAGCACCACTCCGGCGATCGACCGTCCGCGGCTGTTTACGATGCCGCTCGCCGTGCGCATCTCTGTCTCGATGTGTTCCTTCTCCACCGGCGCGCGCGCGGGCAGCAGTGCGGCCAACTCCGCGTCAGTCGCCTGCCGCCAGCTGTTCTTCTGCGCGCCCGCGTTCATAGCTGCCGCCAACATCAAACAAAAAAGAAAAATGCGCTTCATGGCCTCGGTTTCCTCAACGACTCGAGTGGAACGATTCCGCGCTGAATAGCCGCAGTTGCCGCCTGCGTACGATCGGTCACGCCCAGCTTGCCCAGCAGGCTGTTGATGTGCGTCTTCACGGTTGCCTCGGAGATATCGAGCTCCGTTGCAATCTCTTTGTTGCTCTTGCCGTGGACGATCTGCTCCAACACATCGCTCTCGCGCGGCGTCAGCTCTTCTGTGCCCATGCGTTCGGCAAGCTTCTGCGCAATTGCAGCCGGAATATGCTGCTTGCCCGCATGTACGGCATGAATCGTCGCGATCAGCTCATCGGTCGTCATGCCTTTCAGCAGATAAGCGCGCGCCCCCGCCTGCAACGCGCGATAGATATCTTCGTCGCCATCGTAGGTCGTGAGCACGATAAAGCGCGCTCCGGGCGTCTCCATGCGCACGCGCTGGATCACATCCACGCCGCCCATGCGCGGCAATCGCAGATCGATCAGCGTGATGTGCGGCAGGTGCTTGCGAAACTGCGCAATCGCCTCCACGCCATCCGCGGCCTCGCCCACCACCTCGATGCCGTCCACCACGTTCAGCAGCGCAACCAGGCCCTGCCGCACAACATGGTGATCCTCCACCACCAGCACGCGAATCGTTTCCTGTTCCACCGTCACCGTTCCTCTCTCGCCGCCGGCACACGCATCCGTACCGTTGTTCCTTCGCCCGGCGCGCTTGCGACCTCAAGCCGTGCGCCGATCATGGTTGCACGCTCGCGCATTCCGGTAAGCCCGTAGTGTCCCGGCGGAGACACCGCTTCCTCGCCTGCTGCAAATCCCTCGCCGTCGTCGCGCACTTCCAGCGCAAGCTCCGCGGGCTCATAGTCGAGCTGCACCCACAGATTGCTCGCCCGCGAGTGCTTCTTTCCATTATGGAGCGCCTCTTGCGCCACACGCAGAATCTCTTGCTCTGTCTCCGGCGGCAACGGGCGATAAGCTCCGTGCAGCGCAAAGTGCGTCTCCAGCCTGTGTCCCGCAGCCTGCTCCGTTGCGCGGCGCATCAGCACAGGCAGAGTCTTCTCGCCCGCATCCTGCGAGCGCAGCGCCCAGATCGACTGCCGTGCCTCGGCCAGTCCCTCGCGCACATGGCCGCGCACCGCGTTCAGCTGCTTCTGCGCTGCGTCCAGCTTGTTCATGCGCACGAGTTCGGCTAGCACTTCCAACTGCACTGAGATGCCAACGTACCCCTGCGCCAGCGTGTCGTGAATCTCACGCGCAATGCGGTTGCGCTCGTTCAGCACAGCTTTAAACTCGCGCTCCGCGGC
>DATMUN010000588.1:0-4593 GCA_035563895.1 Occallatibacter sp.
GCACACCGCCACAGCAGGGAAGTAGTAAGTGCTTTTACGCATCAACCTAGCCACTCGGCCGGGTGCCCCATTCTTCGCACGTTCTGTGCGCGAAGAGTGGGAAAGCGAGTACCCCTATCCCGTCACGAAAATGCTGGCCGCTGTCTAAGCGGTCAGCGTCCGCCGTTTCTTCAGCCACCACAGGCCGAACCCCAGCGCCGCCAGTCCGATCACAATCAGCATCACCCTCAGCGCATGGTGCGCCACCAGGTCCACCGCGCCAGGCCCCAGCTTTAGCACCAGCGCTGCCAGCACCAGCCACCGCACCAGCCGTCCCACGGCTACCGCGGCCATGTACGGCACCACCTTCATCTCAAACACGCCCGCGGCAAACACGAAAACCTTCCACGGCGTCGGCGGTGGCAGCATCGACGGAATCATCACCGCCAGAAACTCCTGCTGCTCAAAGCGATCGCGTAGTCTCTCAAATCGTTCGCGATTCACACGCTTTAGCAGAAATAGCTCGCCACCGGCGCGCCCAATGCCATACGGCACCAGCCCGCCGATCGCCGAACCTACCGCCGCCATCAGGCAATACACCCAGAACGTGCTCTTGTTGTTCCAGATATAGACCGCGAGGATTGCGTCCATCGGCACCGGGATCGATGACGAGTCCAGCAGAGCCACGGCCGCTGCGCCCCACGCGCCCATCTTCACCAGTGCGGGCAGAATCACCAGCTTCCACTCGGCCGCAAGCTTAAGAAAAAACTGCTTCAATCGAATCCCTTTCCTGCCGAAAACCGTCCATCTCAAAAGAACCATTGTACGGTTCGGGGTGTCCAGCGCGCCTGCCCAGCGCCGCGGCTTGCGCCAGCCCGCCGGAATGAGAAAATAGACAGGAAGGACCTTCAACGAGAGCTGGCGGGCATTTCCCCCCGGTTCCAATCGGACGCATGCCCACCACTGAGCCTCCAACCCAGCCGTACGAGCCCCACGAGCCCACGCAGAACTCCACCGAGCCCGCGACCGCCGCCGAAGATTCTGCGCCTCGCGGCGGTTACTCCACCTCTCGTTGGGTCGACTACGACACCCACGAATTGCTCGAGATGATCAGCGAGCTCGAGGACGAGCGTCGTTGGGCCCGTCTGCGCGAAGGCATCTGGCTGGCGGTGCTGATTCACATCCTGCTTATCTCCGGCCTCACCTGGATTCCGAAATACGTCCTCAAGGTTCCGCCTGTCGTCGATCCCTTCGACGCCATCAACAAGCGTAAGGACTTGAGCTATCTCGACGTACCGCCCGATGCGCTCAAGCAATTGCAGCCCAAGGTGCAGGTCAAGCCCATCCCCAAAGAGCGTACCCAGATCGACAAAAAGACGCTCGAACAGATGAAGAAGGAGACGCCGCCTGCACCCGAACTGACCAAGCCTGCCGAGCAACCCGCTCCTCAGCCTCAGGCCCAGGCTCCCATTCCGCCCAGCCCACAGTCGCAGTCGCCCGTTGAGGCCCCAAGACCTGAGGCCGTGCCCGCTCGCCCTAACTTCGCCATGGGCTCGCAGAACCCGGCCGATCAGCTCAAGCAGGCTTTGCGTGGTGCTGCTTCCGGCTCTGGAAACGCTCCGGGCGAGGCGGTCGGCGGCGGTGGACTTGCACGCCATCCCGGCGCTGGCGGCGGCGTTCAGATCCTCTCAGACACGCAGGGTGTCGACTTCAACTCATGGCTGCACCGCTGGTACGTCGAGACCGAGCACACCTGGGACCCGCTCATCCCCGACGAAGTCAACCCACCCATCCTGAAGAAGGGCGCCGTGCAGATTCGCTTCAAAGTGCTGCCCAACGGCCGCATCATGGAGGGGTCTATGGTCCTTGAAGGCCGCTCCGGCGACACCGGACTCGACCGCGCCGCTTGGGGTGCACTCACAGGCTCCAACTACCCGCCGCTCCCGCGCGACTTCCACGGCCCGTACCTCGAGCTGCGCGCCCTGTTCCTCTACAACATGCAGCCGCCGAAATAGCGTGCCCGCGGTCCGCTACAAAATATGAGAGCCTCCCACGCTGGGAGGCTCTCATATTTTATGAACTTGACCTCGATCGAAGCAGCTCGTAACTGTGCTCGCAGCAGAAGCTAGTAGCCGCCGCTTTACGCCGTCGTCTCTTCCTCTAGCGCCTCGCTCTCCGGATCAACCGGCTGCTCGGGCAAGTGAATCCCATCCTGCTCCAGCAGCGCCTCGTACACCGGCGTGTGCCGCCAGTGGCGCGCCAGCGCAAATGCGCTCATGTTGGCGATCATCAGCGGCAGCACCAGCCCATAGCCGCCCGTCATCTCAAAGATGATCAGGATCGACGTCATCGGCGCGCGCACCACGCCCGCGAACACAGCGCCCATGCCCACCACGGCGAACGCGCCAATCGAGTCCGCCGAGTGGTGGAAGACCATCACGTCCAGATAGCCCACCGCGCCGCCCAGCATTCCGCCCATAAACAACGACGGCGCAAAGATGCCACCTGCGCCGCCGCTTGAATACGAAGTCACCGTGCCCGCCAGCTTCAGCAGGCAAAGGGCGATCATCGCCGTAAGAGGCAATGTTCCGGTGAAGGCCATGGTCAGCGTCTTGTAAGGATCGCCCGCAATGCCTCCAAGATGAAAGAACCACAAGCCGATCACTGCCAGTGCACCGGTGGCCGCAGCGCCCAGCGCAGGCTGCAGCCAGCGCGGCACGTGCCTCAGACTGCGAAACCATGCACGCGCGCCCAGCAGCGAATCGGTAAACAGAATCGACAAGCCTGCCGCCAGCAGCCCCAGCAGCGCATACCACACCAGTGACGACGGCGTATCGAACGTGAACGCGCGCGGCACATGGAAGATCGGATGCGAGCCGAGCACGCGGTTCTCCACCACGGCCGCCAGTGCCGCCGCCACAATCACGCCCGACAGCATCGTCTGGTCCAGCGCGCCAATTAGCTCTTCCAGCGTGAACGTCACCGCCGCAATCGGCGCATTGAAGGCCGCCGCAATGCCCGCCGCCATGCCCACCGAAGTCAGCCGCCGCGCATTCTTCGGGCTCAGCCGCGTAATCCGCGCCAGCAGGCTGCTCACGCCCGAGCAGATGTGCACCGTCGGCCCCTCGACGCCCAGCGAGGCGCCTGCGCCCAACTGCAGCGAGCACAGCACGAACTTGCCGACAGTCTCCTTGAGGGAGATGTAGCCGGACCGCGTCATATACGCGGCCTTCACCTGCGGAATGCCGCTTCCCGCCGCTGCCGGAACAATGTAGTAGAGCGCCAACCCGGCCATCAGACCGCCAGCCGCAGGCGTCAGGACCATCGCCCAGATCCACCAGCTGCCCGTCAAAGCCGCAGCCCGCTCGATCAAAAGCGCTTGCAGACCGATCACGCTCAGATGGAACGCCACCGCGACCAACCCGCAAACACCGCCTGCCACAATCGTGATGCCTAGCAGCCGCTGTCGCTCGCCGGGCAGCCTGAGCGTCAGCCAGCTGAGCAGGCGCTCTCCCAAACCGGCAATTCCGGCCCAGTATTTCAATTGAAAACGTCCCTCCCGAGGGAAAACCTCAACCTTCCTTAAGTATAGAATCGGTGCTTTCCTTATCGAGTGCTGTGGCTGCACGCAGGCCTGCTAACCACAATTGTCATTTGTTTGTAACCGCACCGCCAACTTGCGGCCAGTGAGGCGACAAGCGAGTCTAATCGCCATACTGCATCGCCTTGCCGGCGCTCTCCTGATCCCTGTCGTCGGCGGGCTGTCAGGAGGTCGATATGCATCGAATTGGCTGGCAAACGGCCAAGTTCTCCCTTGCGGGTTCAGTCCTCGCCACGGTCGCGATCATGAGCCTGGCGTGCAGCCCTCAACTAGCGGTTGCACAAGGCAGTTTCACCTTCGGCGGCTCAGCCCACGTGCTCATCGCCGATCAATTCAACAACCGCGTAATTGAGGTGGACCCGGCGACGCACAAGGTGGTGTGGACCTTCGGTAATGGGTCCGATGTCGCCGGCCCCCACAGTGTTGTCGGCGTCAATGACGCGGAGCGTTTCGGCACGTTCACCCTCATCTCCGGCACAGGAATTCCTCCCAGCAGTCCCGCGCTGCCCGGTTGCTCCGATGCGGTCAATGGATGCCCAGACAACCGCGTATTTATCGTCAGCCGAACCGGAACGATCCTTTGGCAATACGGTCAGGCAGGCGTCACTGGCTCCGGCCCCAACCAGCTCAACACGCCCGTCCAGGCAGCCTACCTGTCCGGATTTCCCGGGCATCCAGGACAGGCCGTGATCATCGCCGATCAGGGCAACCAGCGCATCATCGTTGTGGGGCTGGCCACGCACTCAATCGAGTGGCAGTACGGAGTGACCGGTTCGGCTGGCAGCGGTCCCGGCCAGCTCAACAATCCCAACAGCGCCGAAGTGCTTGAGAACGGCCACATTCTCATCGCCGATGAGAGCAACAATCGCGTAATCGAGGTCACCGCCGCGGGCAACCTAGTCAGCACCTTCACTGCTTCCGGAGCGCTGGGCGCCGCAGCCTTTGCCAGCCGCCTGCCCAATGGCCACACGCTCATCTCCGACGCGGGCAACAACCGAATCATCGAAGTTGAC
>DATMUN010000589.1:0-5541 GCA_035563895.1 Occallatibacter sp.
CACCTTCCTCTATCAGCCGGTGCGCGTCGAAGGCACCAGCATGCTGCCGCGCCTCGAGGATCAGGATCGCCTGTTCATCAACAAGTTCGTCTATCAGATCCAGTCCATTCAGCGTGGCGACGTTGTGGTCTTCCACTATCCTCGCGACCCGGAAAAGAGCTACATCAAGCGCATCATCGCGCTGCCCGGCGATCGCATCGGTATCGAGGACGGCCACGTCTGGCTCAACGGCCACGAACTGAGTGAGGCCTACGTCCCCAGGCAGTTCCGCGACGAGCGCTCGATGGAGCAGATCGTCGTGCCGCCCGACAAGTACTTCGTCATGGGCGACCACCGCTCCATCTCCTCTGACAGCCGCGAGTTCGGCCCCGTCGAGCGCGATCTCATCTACGGCAAAGCCGTCTTCGTCTACTGGCCCGCCCGCGACGCCGGAGTGGTTCACTAGCAGCCTTATTGCGCGTAATACCCAGTCCGCGCGTGTACAGTGTCGCCGTTATCTTTCGTCGTAATCGCCACGCGATGGAAGCTGCCGTCACGCCGGTTGTGCGTTGAGTGATAGCCGATCGAGTAGAGCGACCGCAGGTTTTCAGCAATCTGCTCAAAGGCCTCGCTGATGTTGGTGTGCAGGGCATCGTAGTCCACGCCGCCCGTCTCCGTTGCAAGGTGGTGGAGTACCGCAATGCCTTGTCGCGCATTTGCGCCGCGGCTTTCCTTCTCGTTCGTATAGCGGATAGCAAACACAAGCGTGTCGTGATCGCGCGCCGCATCGATCGCATCCAGAAGATCGTGCGCACTCGAATTCTCCTCGCCATCGGTAAAGAGAACCAGCGCCTTTCGCCGCCCCTGCGCTTGCGTGACCTTCTCCGCAATGGCGAAATACACCGCATCGAAAAGCGCCGTCCCGCCCTCGCGAGTATCATCCACGGCCAGCTCCGGAAACTTTCGGTCGCCTTTGTCGAAGCGCTCGAGTCCGTCAAGCACCGCCGCCGTCGAAGCTGTACTGTCGCTCGTCAGCCGCAGGTGATTGCCAAAGCAAATGCTGAAGACCTCGTCCTGCGGCCGCACCACAGTCCGCAGAAACTTCTCGATATCCTTCCGATGCTGCTTGTAGAACTTGCTCTGGCTATCGCTCGCATCCACAATTAAGCCCAATGTCAGAGGCAGATCCGCCTCTTTGTTGAAGAAGGATATCGTCTGCGGCATGCCGTCTTCGTTCACTTCAAAGTCCTCACGGTTCAGCCCGTTCACCAGGGTTCCATCCGCCTTCCGCACGCTGAATGTCAGGTTAACCAGATGCGTTTCAGCTCGAATCAGTGGAGCCTCGATCTTCTGTTCCTGAGCCTGTGCTCCTGACGCCAGCGCCAGAATCGCGGCCGCCACGCCTGTGCAAATTCCATAAGCCAATCTCATGTTTCAGAGCATACGGTGCTAATTCACAATCCGTTCCGTAATCCGCTAGGAGCACCGGTTGGCTATCTGCTAAAATCTATTGAATCCACTCCTCGGAGAGGCGATGCAGGCACTACTAGCGCTCGAAGACGGGCGCATCTTCCAGGGCCAAGGCCATGGCGCACCAGGCGAATGCCAGGGCGAGGTCGTTTTCAATACTTCCCTTACCGGTTACCAGGAAATCGCCACTGATCCTTCCTACGCCGGTCAAATCGTTGTTCTCACCAATCCCCAGATCGGAAACTACGGAACCAACCAGGCAGACAATGAGGCCTCCAAGCCGTTCATTGAGGGCCTGATCGTCCGCGAGTTCTCGCCCATCAGTTCCAACTGGCGTTCCGAGCAGGTCACCGACGAGTACATGGAGCGCTACAGCGTTCCCGTCCTCGCCGAGATCGACACGCGCGCTCTCGTACGCCATCTGCGTACCCACGGCGTCATGCGCGGCGTCATCTCCACAAAGGAGACCAACCCGCAGGTGCTCGTCGAGCGTGCCCGCTCCATCCGCAAGATGGACGGCACCGACCTGGCCCGCGTCGTCTCCACCAAGTCGATCTACACCTTCGACGAGAACGATGCCCGCAACCAGACCGGCGATCCGCTGCTCTCGGCCTCGGTCGACAAGCCGCAGCTGCACGTGGTCGCATACGACTTCGGCATCAAGCAGAATATCCTTCGCATGCTCACGCGCGAGGGCTGCAAGGTCACCGTCGTCCCGGCGGAAACGCCAGCAGACGATGTGCTCGCTCTCAAGCCCAACGGAGTCTTTCTCTCCAACGGCCCCGGCGATCCCGAGCCCGTCGAGTATGCGGTGAAGTCGATCCGTCAGATGCTCGGCCGCGTGCCGATCTTTGGAATCTGTCTAGGCCACCAGCTCTGCGGTCTCGCCCTCGGCGGCAAGACCTACAAGCTCAAGTTCGGCCACCACGGCGGCAACCACCCGGTGCGCAACAACGTCACCGGCAAGGTCGAGATCACCGCACACAACCACAACTTCGCTGTCGATCCGGACTCGGTCAACGCCAATGAAGTCGAGCTCACCCACGTCGACCTCAACGACAACACGCTCGAGGGCCTGCGCCACAAGTCGCTGCCCCTGTTCAGCGTGCAGTACCACCCCGAGGCCGCACCCGGACCGCACGACTCGAGCTACCTCTTCCGAGACTTCCGCAATCTCATGGAGACCTGGAAGGGATGAATCATCGAGTCCAATCCAATTCGCTTTTGAAAGAAACAGCGGGGCTGAGGCTCCGCTGTTTTTTGGGATAAACCGGAAGTCCGTTTTCGCACGCAATTGAGACGAGTAGAAAAATGCCACGCAGAAATGACATTCAGAAAATCCTCGTGATCGGCTCCGGCCCGATCGTCATCGGCCAGTCCGCCGAATTCGACTACTCCGGCACCCAGGCCTGCAAGGCGCTCAAGCAGGAGGGCTACGAGGTGGTGCTGGTGAACTCCAACCCGGCCACCATCATGACCGACCCCGAGCTCGCCGACCGCACCTACATCGAGCCGCTCACTCACGAGTACGTCGAAGAGATCATCCGCAAAGAGGCCGCCATGCTCGGTCCCGGCTCCGGCAAGTTCGCGCTGCTCCCCACCGTTGGCGGACAGACGGCGCTCAACCTCGCCGTAGATCTCGCCGACTCCGGCGTCCTCGAGCGCTACAACGTCGAACTCATCGGCGCCAAGCTAGACGCCATCAAGAAGGCCGAAGACCGCCTCCTCTTCAAGGACGCGATGATCCGCATCGGCCTTGAAGTTTCGAAATCGCAGCTCGTCAACAACCTCCGCGACGGCCTCGACTTCGCCGGCAAGATCGGTTTTCCCGTGCTCATCCGTCCCAGCTTCACGCTCGGCGGCTCCGGCGGCGGCATCGGATACAACCGCGAAGAGCTGATGGAGATCCTCGCCCGCGGACTCGATCTCTCGCCCGTCCACGAGTGCCTCATCGAAGAGAGCGTCCTCGGTTGGAAGGAGTACGAGCTTGAGGTCATGCGCGATCTCGCCGACAACGTCATCATCATCTGCTCCATCGAAAACTTCGATCCCATGGGCGTGCACACCGGCGACTCCATCACCGTTGCTCCGGCGCAAACGCTCACCGATCGCGAATACCAGAGGATGCGTGATGCAGCCATCGCCGTGATGCGCGAAATCGGCGTCGAAACCGGCGGTTCCAACGTGCAGTTCGCCGTCAATCCCCTCGATGGCCGCATGACCGTCATCGAGATGAACCCGCGCGTCTCGCGCTCCTCGGCTCTCGCATCCAAGGCCACCGGTTTCCCCATCGCCAAGATCGCCGCCAAACTCGCCGTCGGTTACACGCTCGACGAGATTCCCAACGACATCACGCGCAAAACCCCAGCCTGCTTCGAGCCCACCATCGACTACGTTGTCACCAAGATCCCCAAGTGGCAGTTCGAGAAGTTCGCAGGCGCAGACGACGTGCTCGGCCCGCAGATGAAGTCCGTCGGTGAAGTCATGGCCATCGGCCGCACCTTCAAGGAATCGCTGATGAAGGCCTGGCGCGCGCTTGAAACCGGCAAGAAGACCGGCGCTGAAGTCCTCGAACCGCGCCGCCTCACGCAGATGCTCGTCACCCCGCGCCCCGAGCGCCTCGGCTACATCCGCTACGCCTTCGAGCGCGGCATGAGCGTGCGCGAAGTCGCGCGCCTCACCGGCATGGACCCGTGGTTCCTCTACCAGATCCGCGAGATCACCCTCGAGCAGCAGAAGATCGCGCAGACCACGCCCGACGCCATCTCCACCGAGGAATTGCGCAAGCTCAAGCGCTTCGGCCTCAGCGACGAACGCATCGCAACAGAGTGGAAGCTCGAGGGCCACGCCGGAGTAAAACAGGTCCGCGACCTGCGCGAGAGCAAGGGCATCCGCCCCGTCTTCAAGCTCGTCGACACCTGCGCCGCAGAGTTCGAGTCGATGACGCCGTACCTCTACTCCACCTACGATGAAGAGGACGAAGCCGCGCCCACCAGCAAGCCCAAGATCATCATCCTCGGTTCCGGTCCCAACCGCATCGGCCAGGGCATCGAGTTCGATTACTGCTGCTGCCATGCCTCGTTTGCCCTCAAGGAAGACGGCTACGAGACCATCATGGTCAACTGCAACCCTGAGACCGTCTCCACCGACTACGACACTAGCGACCGCCTCTACTTCGAGCCGCTCACGTTGGAAGATGTGCTCGCCATCTACAACCATGAAGCGCAGTCTGGCGCAGAGATCGGCATGATCGTGCAGTTCGGCGGCCAGACGCCTCTGAATCTCGCCGGCCGCCTCCGTGCCGCCGGCGTGCCCATCATCGGCACCTCGCCCGAGTCCATTGATCTCGCCGAAGACCGCAAGCAATTCGGCAAGCTCCTCGAAGACCTGAAGATCCCGCAGCCCGCAGGCGGCACCGCGACAAGTGTCGAAGAAGCTCTCGCCGTCGCCGAGCGCATCGGCTACCCGGTGCTCGTCCGCCCCAGCTACGTGCTCGGCGGCCGCGCCATGGTTATTGCCTACGACGCCGAGTCCGTCGCCCGCTATATGCGCGAGGCTGTCGAGTACTCGCAAGAACGTCCCGTCCTCGTCGATCACTTCCTTGAGAGTGCCATCGAGGTCGATGTCGATGCGCTCTGCGACTCAGAGGATGTAATCATCGCCGGCATCATGCAGCACATCGAGGAAGCCGGCATCCACTCCGGCGACTCCTCCTGCGTACTGCCCGCCGTCAACATCCGCCCTGAGACGCTCGAAATACTCCGCACATATACGCGCAAGCTCGCACTCGCGCTCGAAGTCGTCGGCCTCGTCAACCTGCAGTTCGCCATCCAGCGCGACGCCGATGGCATCGACCACGTCTACGTCATCGAAGTCAATCCGCGCGCCTCGCGCACCGTGCCTTACGTATCGAAGGCCACCGGCATTCCGCTTGCCAAGATGGCCTCGCGCATCATGACCGGCCGCAAACTCCGCGACCTGCTCCCCGAGCAGCTCAAGAGCGGCCAGGACCTCCAGGTCGGCACGCACTTCTACGTCAAGTCGCCCGTCTTCCCGTGGTCTAAATTCGCCGGCGTCGATACAGTGCTCGGT
>DATMUN010000590.1:0-2476 GCA_035563895.1 Occallatibacter sp.
CGCCCGCCATCCAGCATCTGTCCCGCTCGCACCTCCACGCGCTTGAACTGGTTGTTGCCCGCAGGCACATACACCCAGTCGCGATCGTGCAGGTGCAACACCGCATCCGCAGGAACCACCGCAACCGTCTGCTTCCGCGTGCTCGTGAACGTCGCCGTCACAAACATCCCCAGCCGCAGCATCCCAGGATTCGCCACCTCCACGCGCACCTTCGCCGTGCGCACGGCCGGGTCGAGTATCGGCCCAATATCGCTCACACGTCCCGTCAGCACTCGATCAGGAAACGCACTCAAATGAATGTGCGCCTCCTGCCCCAACTGCAGCTTGGGAATGTCGTTCTCGTACACATCGCACAAGATCCACACCGTGCTCAGGTCCGCAATCGTGAACGCCGTCGGCGAACCCGACAACGCCACACCCGCCGCTGCAGCATTCGTAATGTTCTGCCCGATAATCACGCCGGAAATCGGCGCATACACATGCACCACGCTGCTCGGGTTGTTCCTGTCCACACCCAGAATCTTCAGCTGTGCATCCGCCGCAGCCAGATCAGCCTTCGCATCCTTAGCCGCGTTCTCCGCCTGCTCCAGCGTGCTCTGCGCAATCGCGCCATGCTTGTAGAGATCGTCCGCACGCTTGTAAGCCGCATCTGCAAGGTGTTCATCGTTCATAGCCTTCAGATACGCATTAAACGCACCCGACACATCCGGACTCTGCACGCTGAACAGTAGCTGCCCCTTGCGCACGTTATCGTCCAGACGCGCTTTGATGTCCACCACGCGGCCATTCGCCAGCGAAATCACCGGCACCTCGCGCGACACATCTGGAGACACCGTGCCCGTCGCCGTCAGCTCCTGCGCTGCCTCCACCTGCCCGGCCTGTACCAGCGGAAAGCGCTGCGCATCCTCGCCATCCAGCGTGATCACGTTCATGTCCGCCACCTGCACAACCTTGGCCGGCGGCGGCGCGCCATCGCCTTCATCCTTGCTCTTGCAGCCGCTCGCTGAAAGCACGAGCAAGCTCACTGCAGCTACTGCGCAACTCTGGGGAACCGCATGAAACCTGATCATTGAGTCACCTCGCGTCCCACAGCAAGATCCAGCTGCGCAGTCGCCGTCATGTAAGAACCAATCAGTTGGAGATACGCCAGCTGCACCGTGCGGTAGTCGCTCTGCGCATTTAGAAAGTCCATCAGCGACGCCCCGCCATGTTGATACGAGTACGTCACCGTGTCGCGCACGCGCGTGGCCTCGTCTTTGTACTTGTCCCGATACGGCTTCAGCAGCGCAATGCTGCTCGCCACCTGCGCGTACGACGAATCCACGTCGCCCAGCACCTGCGCACGCACCGCGTCACTCGCCTGCTTGTTGCGGTGAATGTCGATCAGCGTGCGCTGTTTCTCACCCTGGTTGCGATCGAAGATGCGCAGCGGAATATTTACGCTGGCTCCCAGTGTTTGAATTCCATTTGCATTGTTGTTCGACGAGTTGTATGTGTACCACCCGCTGAACGTCGGATCGGTCGAGCCATTCGCCTCAGCCAGCTTGTGATTGGTCTCCGCCTGCTGCACGCTCTCGAGCGCCGCGCGCAGATCGGGCCTCGCATCCAGCGCCGTCTGCCGAACCTCCTCCAGCGGCTTCAGCACATCCTGAAAATCAAACACACCCTGTACGTCGAACTGCTCCACCGGCGTGCGCTCGTTCAGCAACTGCTCCAACTCGATCTTCGCCGTGCGCAGATTTACCTGTGCCGTCTCGATCTCCACTTCGTACTGCGCACGCAGCAGCTCGATCCGCTCGAAATCAATCTCCGCCAGATCGCCCGCCTTCCAGCGCTCGCGGCTGATCTCGATGATCTTGTCGTAGTACTCGAGATCCGCCTTCGCCAGTTCCAGCACTGCCTTCGCTTCGAGCGTGTTCACAAACGCCCCACGCAGCGTGAACTCCAGCGTCCGTTGCAAGTCCTCGTGCGATGACGCCGCAATCTGCGTTCCTTCGCGTGCGCTGTCGCGGCGCAGTTCCCGCTTGTGGTCCCGCTCGTGCAGATAACTAAGCGTCGGCACATAGTACGTTCCGACAAACGGCTTCCACACGCCATTGTGCGGCGCAATCTGCGTGCCGTCCGTCGAGAACGTGAACTGTGGGTTCGGCCGAAGGAAGGCCGTGATCTCATTGGCGCGCATCTCATCCACGCCAAGCGCATCCGCCTTCAGTTGAGGATTGTTCGCCTCAAAGCGGGTCTTCACCTGCTCCCACGTGAGCGGCTGTTGCGCAGCGCATGCCGCAGCGGCAAGCACCAGCAACAGGCTCGCTCCCCGCCGGAACAGGCAGAGCGAAAGCTGCTTCATAAACTACCTCGTGCGGCGCAACACACAACGCATCGCGCACGCGAAACTCGATCAGAAATGGATTGGAGTTAGAACAGGGAAGAGATCAGGCCGCAGGAGGGGGCCTGTTATCGAGCGCGCCCGGCAGCA
>DATMUN010000591.1:0-5784 GCA_035563895.1 Occallatibacter sp.
CCGCGCGCTCTCCCACGCATCGCCCGCGTTGCGGAACACATTGCCCATATCGTGAAAGAGCACAAAGCTCACCGAGTTTCCAAACCAAGGCAGCGTCGGCGGTGGCAGGCGAAGTTCCGTGCTGTTCACCAGTGCGCCCGCTCCGCCAATCGGGAAGCCCGTCTCAGGATCGCGTGGCCCCGCCGCATTCACGCTGAATCCACGCAGAGACGTCGATCCGCCGGAGTAGAGCCGCTCCGGCAGCGGAATCAGTTCATCGGAGTTCTCGCCATACGCGCGCTCCTGTGCATAGCGGCTGTTCCGTGCCAGCACAAAGCGGCTCTTGTCGAAGCTCCAGAAGTTCGAGTTCGAGACATCCAGACGGTTAAATTGCGCTTGCGAGCCAAACTTGTGCCCTGAAACAAACTCCTGAAAGCTTGTGTACGTGCCGCGATGCGCATCCAGCGGCGAGTCCCGTGTATCGCGCAGCCACGTCAATCCCGGCCCTGCCACACGCACCGCTGCTGCCAGTTCGCTGATTGCCGCCGGATACACTTGCAGGCTCGATCCCTGCACCTTCACGCGCCTGAAGTCCATGAAGTAGACCAGCGTGTTGGCGCGGCTCAGCAGCGCGGGTCTGCCCGTGAAGTGTTCCGTCATGCGCAGCCCGGCATTCAGCTTCGATGCCACATAAGTGGTCACGTCCTGGCTGTTTGCATATCCGCCCGTGAACGACAGGCCGAGGTTCGGGTACCCCAGGAAATGCGGGTTCTGGTACACCAGATTGATCTTCTGTTCCAGCAAGCCATACGTGCCCTGAATCGACGCCGACTGGTCGCGGCCGAACAGATTATTACGCGTCACATCTGCCAGCACGCGAATGCTGATGCCCGGCTTGCCGTTCGGGTTGCACGTTTCGCCGGTGGCAACCTGGTAGCCCTTGCAGTTGTTCTGCGGTGTACCTGTCTGCGTCTCAAAGCCAAAGCCGTATGTAAGCGTCCAGCGCCGCGCTTCTGACGTTTGCACCAGCACCGTCTTCCACGGCTCGGTGCCTCCCGGATTCTGCACTGCCGTATCGACCTCGTTGAACAACGCAAACTCGTACAGCTTTCGCTGTGTCTCCAGCAGCGCAGACTGATCCAGCGGATCGCCCGGGTGCAGCGTAATTGCCTGCGCCACCGTGTCCGGCCGCGTGTAGTGCAGCCCCGTCAGCAGCACCTTGCGCACAAACACCTGCTGCCCTTCGGTGATGTGAAAGGTCACATCCAGCAGATTCGGATCGTTTGCGCGTGCTTTCTGCTCCACTTCTACCTGCGCCTGCTCGTATCCCCGGCTCAGGTAGTCAGTCAGCAGAGCATCGCGGTCGCCTGCAAGGTTCTGTGGAGAGACCAGCTGGCCGGCAGCCGTGTTCATCAGCGGCTGCAACTTGTCCGCAGGCGTATGGGTGTTGCCATCCAGCGTCACCGTGCCCACGCGCTGCTGCGTACCTTCCTGGACGTGATACACAACCCTCAGTCCCGCAGGCTTGCGCTTGGGCTTTGCGGCAGTGTTGTCCTGGCTCTGTGCCGCAAGGCCCGTCTCAGATGTCACCTTGATATTGGAGAAGCCGTTGTTCTGGTAAACCGCCACCAGCGCGTTGATGTCCGAGGTCACGAGCGCCTGGCTGTATGCGCCGTGACGATCGAGCGAATCCGCTGGGTGCACGCTCAACAAGTCCTTGATCGTGGCGCTGTCGAAGTAGTGGTTGCCATCCACCTCCACGCGCTCCACCTTGCGCCGCGTGCCCAGCGTGACCAGATAAGTAATCGTCACCAGTTCGTCTGACGAATTCTGCTGAGCGTGTTCTACCTTTACGTCGAAGTACCCCAGCCGCTGGTAGTAATCGCGAATGCGCCGGTCGCCCTCGTTCAGCAGGTCGTCATCCACCGTGCCTTCCTCGTAGATCGGAATGGCACGCTTCAACCGCGCGTCGTCGAGCCCCGCGCCGGTCAGCTTCAGCTGCACCTCGGGTCCGCGTGCCGCCGTGAATTTGTAGTTAATCCGCTTCGCCGCTGCATCGTAGGTCTGCGACTCGAGCTTCACATCGGCTTCCAGGCGGTTGTGTCTCTGGTAGTACTTCAGTACGCCGCTCAGCGCGCGGCTCACCGTGTCGCGATCTACCGCTGAGCCCGTGCGCAGGCGGCCGTAGTGCCGAAAACTCTCCACACTCATACCGGCCGTGCCCGACAACTCCACGTTGCCAATACGAGCCTGCGGACCACTTGTTACCTGAAAAGCAATGTCCACCAGCTGCTCGCCCGGCATCGGAGTCATGGTGTAGGTGATCGTCGGCTCGTGATACCCGTTGTCGGCGAGCACCTCGCGCATGCGTACCAGCGCCTGATCCATCGCGGACTTTGTAAAGCGGGTTCCTGCCGACAACCTGCTCGCCCGGTCGAGCTGTGCATTTACGGTTGCACCACGCGCCCCATACACGCTTACTGTGCCGACAAACGTCCGCGGCGTGCCTTTGAAGGTGAGCACC
Organism: Occallatibacter sp.; assembly: GCA_035563895.1. GTDB lineage: Bacteria > Acidobacteriota > Terriglobia > Terriglobales > Acidobacteriaceae > Telmatobacter. Next base: position 2,504 of record DATMUN010000591.1, read on the forward strand.
ACGCCATCGCCCTCGCGGCTGCCTTCCACATCTATGGTCTCAAACAGGCCCGAGGCGTACACCTGCCGCAGCGTGCGCGAGAGAACCTCTTCAGTTAAGGGTTGCCCGGTTTGCAATGGAAGACGATCCCGCAGCGGCTTTGCACGTGTCTCGTCAATTCCCTGAAGTACGATCTGGCGTACCGGCAATCCGGTCAGCGCAGCGCGCGCTGCCATATCCGGCTGATCGGCCAGTGTCGATGGAGCTGCCGTCTGGGCTGCGAGTTGCAGTGCTGTCAGGCAAAGCGCCCCTGCCAGCAGAACGTAGATCGTCCGTGATGTACGGCGGCGCCCTGCTGGAATGACCCTCAAGCCCATTTCTCCTATCGCAATACCTAAGTCGCTGTATCTTGAAGTCTCTGCAACCAAGCCAACGCGACAAACAACGAACGGCAATCTTGCACTAATCCATGAGGGACGCACCAGCTCGGGAATTGTTGTAAGAACACGAAACGCAAGGCCACGTTGCGCTCGCTTCCCGCATCCAACCCCGTATCATATGGCTACGCACAGGTCACTTCCTGCCCAGACCCTGCCAGTACCGCTGCACCCTATACTAACGAGGAAAGCCTCGCAGTGCAGCAAGCCACGGCCGTTGAATGCAGTCGACTCCCCTGGAAGGTTACGCATGCCTCGAACCAATACGGCGAATGGCGGATTGTCCCCTCAGGAAGAAGCCGCGTCCGGTGAAATCGAACGGGCTTCTGTTCCTGCAGTCGCTGTTCCTTCGGCAGACGCCGAGCTGCTCACTCGCGCTCGGTCGGGCGACCACCAGGCCTTCGCGCATCTCTATTTCCAACACAAGCGCCGCATCTATTCTCTGTGCCTGCGCATGGTCGGCAATCCCGCCGAGGCCGAGGACCTGACTCAGGAAGCCTTCCTCCAGCTTCATCGCAAAATTGCCACCTTCCGCGGCGACTCGGCCTTCTCCACGTGGCTCCATCGCCTCGCCGTCAACGTCGTTCTCATGCATCTACGCAAGAAGGGGCTGGCTCTTACCTCGCTCGACGAGGCTATGGAGCCAACCCGGGACGATACGCCGGCCAAGAGCTTCGGCGCGCCCGATCTCGCCCTCACCGGCTCCATTGACCGGCTCGCCCTGGAGCGGGCCGTCGCCAATCTACCCGCCGGCTATCGCCTCGTCTTCGTCCTGCACGACGTCGAGGGTTATGAGCACAACGAAATTGCTGCCATGCTCGATTGCTCTATAGGCAACAGCAAATCCCAGCTGCACAAGGCGCGCCTCAAGTTGCGCGATGCCCTGCGCTCCGCGCTCACTCAGGGGGAAGTGTCGTGAACCGCGATCCGCACACCATGACTTGCCAGGAATTTCAGGAACAGATGGCCGAGCTCATCGGCTCCGGCCAGGACCTGACCAATCATCCGCACCTTGCCAACTGTCCCGGTTGTCGCGCGCTCCTCGCCGACCTCCAGACCATCGCCGAGGCCGCCCGGCAGCTCATGCCCGTCGACCCTCCAGGCGACGATCTCTGGGGCCGCATCGAGCTCGCCATCCAGCGTGAAGAAGGTTCCATCGGGCCGAAATAAGAGCTGCGCATAGAGCAGGCTCACTCGGCCCAACCGCCGGTTCTGGACCGGCACAGCTTCCGCCGCTGATCTTCCCCGCATCCTCTCAGCCTTTCTATCGCTCACGCCATCTTCTTCCCGGCCGATATCTCCACCAAGCGCATCGAATCCTCGTAACTCATTGTTCTTATTGGATTGATTTGCTGCCGGCAGTGGACGGGAACAGCGGAACCCCAGCATTCGTAACAAAAACAGCAGAAAGCTATTGAGGGGCTGCGGGACAGGGCAGGGAATTTCTGCATCCTTTCTTTACCTGCGTGGTCTAATGTAGGAAAGTTGATACGAGGACACTCACAAATGAACCCTCCGACCGTTTTGCCCCCTTTGAATTCGAATTCCTCCGAGACCCGCGGCCCGCGCCGCATCCCCGTTCTGCCCGTGCGCGACACCGTGCTGTTCCCGCACGCCGTACTGCCGCTCACCGTCGGCCGCGAGAGTTCAATTCAGCTCATTGAGTCCCTTGGCGAGGAGCGCTCCATCATCGTTGCCGCCCAGCTCGACCCGCGGCTCGACACGCCCAAGCCGGGTGACCTGCACGAGATCGGCACCCTCGCAACGGTGCACAAGATTGTGCGCATGCCCAACCAGAGCCGCTTCGTCTTCACTGAGGGTGTGGAGCGCATGCGCATCCTGCGCTACGTGCAGACCGAGCCGTTCATGATCGCCGAGGTCGAAGAGCTTGAGGACGTGCTCCCTGAGCCGGACTCCAGCGTTGAGGCTCTCCAGCGCAACGTCATCAGCCAGTTCCAGCAGATCGTCACCGAGTCGCCGACACTCTCCGACGAACTGCGCACCATCGCGGCCAACATCGAAGACCCCGGCCGCCTCGTCGACTTCGTTGCATCCTCGCTGCCGTTCCTTACCACTGAGGACAAGCAGAACATCCTCGAAGCTCCGGCCATCCTCGATCGCCTAGAACAGCTGAATAAGCATCTCGCCAAAGAGATCGAGGTGCAGCAGCTGCGCTCGAAGATCCAGAACGAGGTGCAGGATCAGGTGCAGCAGTCGCAGCGCGACTACTACCTCCGCGAGCAGCTCAAGGCTATTCAGAAGGAGCTCGGCGAGCAGGACGAGGGCCAGCGCGAAATCGAGGACCTGCGCGCCAAAATCGAAGCCGCCGGCATGCCCGACGACGTGAAGAAAGAGGCGATGAAGGAGCTCACGCGCCTCGGCCGCATGTCGCCTATGGCAGCCGACTACTCACTCACGCGCAACTACATCGAGTGGCTCGCCGTGTTGCCGTGGGCCAAGAGCTCCGGCGAAAAGGTCGACGTAGCCAAGGCCAAAGAAATCCTCGACGAGGACCACTACGAGCTCAAAAAGGTCAAGGAGCGCATCCTCGACTACCTCTCCGTGCGCGAGCTCAAGCCCGACATGAAGGGCCCGATCCTCTGCTTCGTCGGACCTCCGGGCGTGGGCAAGACCTCGCTTGGCCGCTCCATTGCGCGCGCCCTCGGCCGCAAGTTCCAGCGCATCTCCCTCGGCGGCATGCACGACGAGGCGGAGATTCGCGGTCACCGTCGCACGTACATCGGTGCGCTGCCCGGCCAGATCATCCAGTCCATCCGCCGTGCGGAAACCAACGACCCCGTCATCATGCTCGACGAGGTCGACAAGGTCGGCGCCGACTGGCGCGGCGACCCGTCGGCCGCCCTG
>DATMUN010000592.1:0-8303 GCA_035563895.1 Occallatibacter sp.
CGGCCGATGCAGCCCTGGGTGCCGCGCTCGATGTGTACTCCGCGCCGCTGGCCATTCCGGGCGCTCCGGCAGAGTCCGGCGTGTACTCCACCGCCGCCGACCGCGCCAAGGCCGCCAACCAGAAATTCGTCGCAGTGGCCGATGACTACGGCTGGATGCCGCAGGGCACCAAGGCCCACTACTTCGCCGGCGTTACCTACGCCGAGCTGGGCCAGAACGGCCCTGCCGAGACCGAGCTGAAGAAGGCCGCCGGTTCGTGGGACCGCAATGTCTCCAACCTCGCCAAGCTCGCTCTCGCCGGTCTGTATCACCAGACGGGCCGCGACCAGCAGGCCATCGATCTCTACAACGAGCTGATCGCCAAGCCGTCCGAGACGGTTTCGGCCGCCGCCGCACAGCTCAACCTGGCTGACCTTTACGTCGCAGCCGGCAAGCAGGATCAGGCACGTGCCCTGTGGGCCAAGGTCAAGGATGCCGACAAGGAAGGCGCCGCCGGCTCCATCGCCGCGCAAAAGCTTTCCGGCAGCGGCCAATAATTCGGCCCAGGCGCCTGAGCGTTTTCCCGGACTGACACGTCTTGTCTTTTGATGAGTGCGAGTCAGTCCGTATTCGCAGGTTGGATGGAGATAGCCCCAGGCGCCGTGCGCGACCAGACCCGCCAGCACGACCAGCAAGCTGCGCTCGCCGCGCTCGTCGACGAGTACGCCTCCACACTCTATCGCGTAGCCTTTTCCGTTCTGCGCAACACGGCTGACGCTGAAGACGCCGTGCAGGAAGCCTTTTTGCGCGTCCTGCGCCATCGCGACACGCTCGACGAAGTACGCGACCATCGCGTCTGGCTCATCCGCATCGTCTGGAACATCGTTCTGGACCGCAAGCGCCGCGCGAAGACCCGCCCCGAGACAGACGACATTGCTGATCTGGCGCGCGTGCTGCCCGCCGTAGGGCTTAGCGCAGAGCAGCGCGCCGCCGCGCAGCAGCACCACACTCGCGTGCTCACATGCGTCGAGCAGCTTCCTGACAAAGAGCGCGAAGTCATGCTGCTTTCTGCCTTCGAAGAGCTCTCCAGCGTGGAGATTGCCGAGGTGCTGGGCCTGACAGAGTCCAGCGTACGTTCCCGATTGTTTCGCGCACGGAATCTGTTGGCCGACCTGCTCGGTCACGCACGAGGTGTGAAATGAACCAGCCAACTCCCATCCAATCTGATCTCGCCCGCGCCGAGCAGACGCTGCGGCTGTTGGCTGCGATGCCTGCGCCTGAGGGCCTGGAAGCGCGCATGCACGCGGCGCTCAAAGCAGCTCCGGCGCACGGTAACGTGCTGGCATGGCCCACGGCTGGTGGACAGATGCGTAGCTGGATTCGCGGCGCAGCGGTTGCCGCAATCGTTGGCGTCATCGCCGGTGGCAGCTGGGGAGTTTACTCGCGCGTGCAACCGGCTGAGCCTCAGCGCGCTGTTGAGATGCCACGCGTCACCGGCTCTGGCAGCTTCTCCAACGCAGGAGCCATGCGCACTCCGCAAACACTCGACGCTCCCCTGGCGCCGCCGGCAGATGCCGCGCAGCCGTCAGCGTCCGATCAGGCCAAGCCGCAACCAGCCGCCAAGACGACGGCGCATGCGACGGCCGCGAAGCACAAACACGCGCAGACACGCTAAAAGAAATTAGTCCTTCACGATAAAGCGAATGATCATGCTCAACACCGCGAGCACCGCCGCGCCCCAGAACGCCGGAACCCACCCCGCAACGTAGAAGCCTCCTACAAGATCCGATGCGAGAAGGATCATAGCCGCATTGATCACCAGCAGGAAGATACCGAACGACAGGATCGCCAGTGGAAAGGTGATGAACTTCAGCACCGCGCCGAGCGTAGCATTCAGCAGACCGATGACGACCGCCGCGATCAGTGCTGCCTTCAGGCCGCCGTTAACGTAAAACCCCGGCACAATCCGCGAAACCATTAAGAGTGCGATCGCGCTGAGCAGCCACTGGATAATCCATCGGAACATGGGGAGGCTCCTTGGGGAGATATATGGATCTATGCGGTCCGGCTGTGTTCACGATATAGCATTGCCGTGAGAACAGGAATCCTGAAAGTGGTAACGAAGGTCCTGGAGCCTGGTGGTTTCTCTGGAGGAAAAATCTGCATGGTGCGCACCTCTCTGGTGGTTCTGCTGGCATGTGTGGCGTGCGGAGCTGCAAGCCGCTTACACGCACAGGCCGCTTTGCCCGACATTCGCCAGCTAATGCTTGACGTGCACGCGCACCAGCATCAGCTCGACACACTGCGCGAGAACTACACCTTCACCTCGGACGAGACGCAGGAGGATCTGGACGGCAACAGCCACATCGTCAAGACCGAGACCAGAGAGAAGGAAGACTTCTTCGTCAACGGTCACCTGATTGAGCGCACGGTAAAGAAGAACGGCAATCCGCTAGCCGGACACGATCTCGACAAGGAAACCGAGCGCGTCACCAAGCTCGTCGAGAAGGCCGAGAAGACGCCGCGCGATCAGCCTCTCGAAGGGCAGACCGTGAGCGTCACACGCCTGCTAGAGATCATGGATGTGCGTAACGAGCGCCGCGTGGACTATCACGGACGGCCGACGATTGTGTTCGACTTCGTAGGCCGCAAGAGTGCAAAGACCCACGGCATCATCGAGGATGCATCGAAGAAGCTGCAGGGAACCATCTGGATCGACGAAGCAGGCAAGCAGGTGGCGCATCTCGACGTGAGCTTTGTCGACAACTTCCACGTCGCGGGAGGGTTCTTCGCCAACATCCAGAAGGGGTCGAACTTCCGCTTCGAGCAGGCGCTTGTAAACGGCGAACTCTGGTTGCCCACGGCCGCCGAGGCCACCATGCAGGCGCGCGTGCTGTTGGTCAAAAATATGCGTCAGCACTTTGTGGAGCACGACTCGGACTACAAGCGCTTCCGCGTGGAAACGCAGTCAAAAGACGCGAAAACGGCCGCCAAATAGAGCGGCCGCTTTCGGCACTTCAAGAGTTGATTTAGATACCCGGGGGTGGTCCGCCGCCATCGGGAGGAGGACCGCCACCGCCATCCGGAGGCGGAGGTGGCATGTCGTCGCCCTGCTGGGCCTCGCGCTTCTTCTGCTGATCGAGCCAGGCGGTAAACTTCGCCTTCTGCTCGTCGGTCAGCACGGCCGCAATCTTGCTGTTCGCAGCGTCGCGGATCAGCCGCATCTGTGTGCGCTGCGCCGTCATCGTCTCAGGGGTGGGACCGCCTGTATCGGAGCTGCTTGCCCCGCTGGATGACCGCGCCTGATCGAACAGGGCTTTAATCTGTTGCTGTTGGTCTGTCAGGATCACCTTCACCTGCGCCTGCTGATCGCTTGTAAGAGTCAGCAGCTTGGTCAGGTGTTTGAGCTGGCGATCGACGCCGGGGCCCTGCTGCGGGCCGTCTTGCATCTCGCCCGGAGGTGGCCCCGGGGGTGGTCCATCCTGCGCGTGCAGCAACGTACCGGCCAGCGCAACCACTGCGGCCAGAGTCAGCACGCGAGAGATCAGAGGAAAACGTGTCATGTACGGCGAAGCTCCTCTCTTCCAGAGACACACGTTGCAGCGCACGGGCAGGAGACAGACCCCGCGCGCATGCATCCGCGTTGTATGAGCTTGATCGCCGGCGATGAGGCTCACTCCGGTAGACGCCGAATCCAACGCCGCCGATGACAGGCGCCAGGCCTTACGATGAAAAGCATGTTTGCCCGCAAGCTCAGGGTCGAGCGCGTAGATGCCAGTGGTGAGCGGCACGCTTGTCCGGTGAAGTGGATTGACAACTTCGCCATGCGCAACTTCACCAACGACGCCGTCTTTGACGACACGCTGCCCGCAGGCGACGGCCTGCTCGAGGCAGGCCATCGCGTTCCCCTCGACCGGCTGCAACCGGCAATGGAAGACTGGTTCCGTCGCAAGGGCTACCTTAAGCCGGACGAGCAACTGAGCGTTACCGTGATCGGCGGTTAGTGTCCCCGGGGGGGAGGGGGGTATCACGCGGCCTGCGCCCTGGTCTCGCCCATCCAGAGAGACCGCTCGGCCTTGCGCCGCGCCTTCAGGCTCTCCAGCTCCTCGGCGCCGCAGTGGTCCCAGCGCAGCAGCTCATTCGCTGCCACGTCGTAGTGGCCCGCGTTCAGCTCGCGCAGCAGGCTTGAGCTAGCGAGCCGCGTCGAGCCCAGGTTGAAGGTGAAGTCCACCAAAGCATCGAATTGCCCCAGTGCAAGCGGCACCTTCACCATCCGTTCGACGGCTTGCTCGGCCTCGTGCACGTCCCACAGCAGAATCACCTCAGCCTGAGCCTCGGTAATGCCGTCGGGGTAGTGCTCCTTCGGTTCGAGCCGATGGCCGTAGCCGATCGACGGAAATCCTGCGGCGTCAAAGTAAGTGCGGCTGCGAAAACCTTCAGAGCGTTTGATCAGGCCGAGCCCGGCGGCGCTAAGCTTCATGCAATTCCTCCCATAGATATATGCGGACAAAAGAAAATGCCGCCCGCAAGGGACGACATGGCCAAGTGCTGAGTTCTGGATCAGCCTAGCAGCTTCCGCGAATTAATCTGCAAGGGAACCTGGAATTACTGGTGGGCTTCGCCCAAAGTGAACCGCAATAGCTGGGTGCGCGGCGACGCCGAACACTCAGTATGGACGACCGCAGATGGCGAGGTTTACCGCAAGGACAGCGGCAGCCAATTGCGCCATTTCGAGAAATCGATTGCGGAAACAATTGTCTCTCCGCTACCCACAAAAATAACTCTGGAATCCGGCAGAGAAAGCCTTGAACTAAAGATGCTGCCACCGCAAAAGCCCGAGATGGCGTGCGTGGTGGCGACGCTGCAATGGCTCATGGACGGTAAGTTGCAGGCACCTGCTTCTAGCGTAGCGAGATACTACTGCTTCGATCCGCCGACGCTCGCTCTCCGCATGGTATCTGCTAATGACATGACTGAACAGTTTGGTCAGCTCGTGAAGACGCAGGGGCACTACCTGTCCCGACAAGTGATGGTGACGGTTGGAAAGCAAAAGCTCTTTTCTGCATCAGTTGAAACGCTTGAAGGAGTGAGTCCGCAGGATGCTGTCTTTACCCCACCCAGCGATGCTGCTTTGCAGAAGCCGCCGGAGCCTGCGCGCACCGATCAGACCGGCGTCCAAGTTGGTTCTTTAGTGAAGAAGGTTCCGCCCGTTTATCCGAAGCTGGCCAAGATTACACGCGAGCAAGGGGTGGTCATTCTGAGCGCAGTAATCGGAATTGATGGGAGTGTCAACGACATTGAGATTCTGGCCTCTCCATCGACCCTGCTGGCCGAGTCCGCAGTGGACGCGGTTAAGAAGTGGAAGTACGCACCCTATCTTCTGAATGGCGTTCCCGTTGAGGTTGAGACCGTGGTGAACGTGGTCTACGCGTTGGGCCGATGAAATGCTCTCGCTGGTGCATCGCTTCGCCCAACGAGGACTTGGCAGCATGAGCGGTCTAGCCCGTTTCACATTTAATCCCCGGCTGGTTGACATCTCTTTCACTCGGTTGGTATCAACGAAGCCGACTGAGTTGACCCCTTTCCTGAACGCCAAATGGGTCACGATGCGAGGAGGATCCCCACAATGTTCTCACCCAAAGGCAAGTTCGCCTGGTACGAGCTCATGACCAGCGACACCAAAGCAGCAGGCAAGTTCTATTCCGATGTGGTCGGCTGGACTACCCACGAGATGCCTGGTGGCGATGGCCCGAGCTACACCACCTTCAACATCGGTGACGTAGGCATCGCCGGCATGCTGCGCCTTGAAGGGCACACCGCCTGGGTCGGCTACATCTCCGTCGATGACGTTGACGCGCACATCGAGAAGATTGTCGAGGCCGGCGGCAAGCTCTGGAAGCCCGCCACGGATGTTCCCGGTATGCTGCGCTTCGCCGTCATGTCGGACCCCCAGGGCGCGGCCATCGTGATCTTCACCCCCCACCCCGCCATGCCCACACCGGAGCGGCCCGCGCCGCCCGCAGCGGGAACCATCGGCTGGCACGAGCTCTACACCACCGACCTCGAAGCTGGCTTCTCCTTCTACAACAAGCTCTTCGGCTGGACCAAGCTGATGGACATGGACATGGGGCCGATGGGTGCGTATCGCCTCTTCGACGAGGGCGACCACAAGCAGATGGGCGACGGCGGCATGATGGCCAAGCCCCCGCACATTCCCGTGGCGTGCTGGAACTTCTACTTCTGCGTCGATTCCATCGGCGTGGCAATCGAGCGCGTCAAAACCGGCGGCGGGCAGGTGCTCAACGGCCCCATGCAGGTGCCCGGCGGCGGCTGGATCATCAATGCCCAGGACCCGCAGGGAGCGATGTTCTGCCTCGTTGCCAACAGGGAATAGCGATCAGGTGCGGCGCTGTGCTTCGGTTTGCTAACCTTGGCACAGCTATGTCCAAACACTCTGGAGCCGTTCGTGCAGCTTTGCTTTTGCTTTGCACTCTTCCTGCAACGGCACAGAGGAAAGTCGCGCCTCCAGCGATTCGCTTTCAGGGCGCATCGCAATACACGCAGCAGGAGCTGCTGGCCGCGGCCGGTCTGCAGCCGGATGCGCGCCCCAAGCCAGCCGAGGTGAAGGCCCGCGCGCGGCAGCTGAGCGATACCGGCCTGTTCAGGGAGGTCAAGTTCACCTCTAACGGCCGGGGGCTGGCCTTCACGCTGACGCCTGCGACTCAGCTCTACCCCATGCACCTGGACAATCTGCCGCTCACGCCGGGTAAGGATCTCGACGCACGACTTCACGGCCGCTTCCCGCTCTATCACGGTCAGCTGCCGGCTACCGGCTCAGTGGTCGACGGCATCTGCCAGACCTTCCAGGAGATGCTGGCCGCCAAAGGCGCGAAGGCCACCGTGAAGGCCGCGCTCACCAGCGGCCTGGGCCCGGAGAAGCTCACTGCTGTGAACTTCTCCGTGGTCACGCCCGCCGTGCGCATCGGGCGCATCCAGCTCGTCGGCGTTTCGCCCGCTATGCAGGCCAAAGCCAACCTGCTGGCTGAGAGTCAGTCTGGCAACGGGTTCGACACCGAAAACTCCGCCCTCGGCCTTCAGCATATCTTCCAGGATCTCTATCAGGATCTCGACTACGCCGCCGTGCAGGTCAACGTCGCGCAGGCCGACCCACCCGTTGCGTCCGACCAGGCCATCGATATCCCCTTCACAGTGACCATTAAGGAAGGCGGGGTCTACAAGCTGGGGACAATCGACCTGCCGGCTGGTGGGCTGGTAGTGCGCGGCGACGTGGAGAAAGCGCTGTCGAAGAAGCCTGCCGGTTCCGGCCGCCCGCTCGACCTCTATCTTCAGACGGTTCGCGACGCCTACCACGCCAAAGGCTATCTGGACTGCGCCATCATTCCGCACCCCTCGTTCAACGAGACCACCCACATCGTCAACTACGCACTTGAAATTACGCCCGGTACACCTTATCGGCTCTCCGCGGTCCGGTTTGACGGCGCGCCCGACGCGATGGCTGCCAAGCTGAAGCTTGCATGGAAGATGGCCTCGGGCGATGTGCTCGACGAGAGCTACGTGTCAAACTTTGCCGCGGTGGCGCAGAAGAAGGACAAGGCTCTGGCCAAGTGGCTGCAGACCGTCATCACCACCTTCGACTCCAAGCCCGACCCCGCCACGCACCAGGTGGCCTGCACCTTCCACTTCGCCAAGCCGGCGCAGACCCCGCGCTAGCGACGCCCGAGGCGCTTAGCGACAGGCACCCTGTTCTCGCTCAGTTACCCACCCGCCACGGCGACATACCGGGCCACGTTGCCAGTGCGCCGCTGGCCCACGCTGTCGTCTTGTCGGCGTGGCAGGTGGTGCACGGGTTCGGCATCTTGTACCGCTCCGTCATGGCTGGCGAGATGAACTGGAATGTGTGTGAGCGTACGAGCGAGCCGGGTACGCCCTCTGTAGCGATCTTCGGCATATGGCAGGCGATGCACTGGCTGCCGGGGCTCTCGTTCTTGTGGTGCGTGTGTGCTTCGAGGCTGGCCGCGTGGGGCCCATTCGGTGAGCCGGGCCCGTGGCACTCCAGGCAGAGCTTGCCCGCCGGCTCACGCAACTGCGCGTAATTGCCGGTTCCGTGCACGTCGTGGCAGGTGGCGCAGGTCACACCGTGGCGATACATCACGCTTTGCACAAAGTCGTTGCCCTGCATCCGGTTCTTGTGCGCCGTGCCGTCGGGGAAGTGATAAAAATCCGTCTGCCCCAGCGCCACGTCCTCCAACTTCCAATAGTCTGCCAAATGCAGCCCGACGTGATAGCCTACCGGCCAGTCATAC
>DATMUN010000593.1:0-6773 GCA_035563895.1 Occallatibacter sp.
AATCTGAACGATCTTGCGCGGGAAGCCATGCGGCTGTTCGAGCCCCAGTTAGCCCAGGCGGGGATTGCGGCGCGCCTGGAGCTCGATCCGCAACTGCGGCCGGTTCCGGCCGACCCGGAGCAGATCACGCGCGTGCTGCGAAACCTGGTCCTCAACGCCATCGACGCCATGCCCGACGGGGGCGCGCTAACCGTGCGTACGGCGGCACAGGATGGCGGCGCGCGCATGGAAGTCTCGGACACCGGCCAGGGACTCACGGCCGAGGAGTGCGAGCGGCTGTTTACGCCGTATTACACGACGAAACAGCACGGCACTGGCCTGGGCCTGGCGATTGTGCAGTCGGTGGTGGCGGATCATGCGGGGACTATCGCGGTGGAGAGCCGCAAGGAGGGCGGCGCGATGTTTATTCTGACGTTGCCGAGGGCGCAGGGATGAGTACAAAGGCGCAGATCCTGATTGTGGACGACGAGGCCAACACGCTGGCGTCGCTGGCGCGCGCCTTTCGGCTGGCAGGGCACGAGGCGACGGTGTGCGACAACGCAGCGCGCGCGCTGGAGCTGGCAAAGGCGCAGCCGTTCGATCTGATTCTGAGCGACGTAGTGATGCCGCGGCGCGATGGATTGTCTCTGCTTGAGGATTTGAAGACGGCTGGCGTGGCTGCTCCCGTGGTGATGATGAGCGGGCAGGCGCATATCGAGATGGCGGTGAAGGCGACGCGGCTGGGCGCGCTGGACTTTCTGGAGAAGCCGCTCTCGACTGAGAAGCTGCTGGTGACGGTGGAGAACGCGCTGAAGCTGACGCGGCTGGAGGCGGAGAATCGCGAGCTCCGCACGCGCGTGGGCAAGCACATACTGGTGTGGCAGTGCGAGGCGATGCGGCGCGTGATGGCGCAACTGGAGCGCGTTGCGGCGAGCGAGACGCGGGTGTGCATCTACGGCGAAACGGGTACGGGCAAAGAACTGGCGGCGCGCACGGTGCACGAGAAGAGCCAGCGCGCGGCGGGACCGTTCATCACGCTGAACTGCGCTGCGGTGCCTGCTGAGCTGATCGAGAGCGAGCTGTTCGGGCATGAGAAGGGATCGTTTACCGGAGCTGCGCAGCGACACACGGGCAAGTTCGAGCAGGCGCATCGGGGCACGCTGTTTCTGGATGAGATTGGCGACATGCCGCTGGCGATGCAGGCGAAGCTGCTGCGCGTACTGGAAGAGGGCGAGGTAGAGCGGATCGGCGCGGACAAGCCGACGACGGTGAATGTGCGCGTGATTGTGGCGACGCATCGCGATCTCGAAAAGCTGGTCGAGGCGGGCGGGTTCCGGCGCGATCTGTATCACCGCGTGGTGGTGTTTCCAGTGGAGATGCCGCCGTTGCGCGCGCGAACGGAGGATCTGGCCGCGCTGGTGGAGCACTTCGCAGGGCAGGTGGCGGCGCAGAACGGCTGGAAGCCCGCGGCGTTTGGCGACGATGCGATTGCGGCGTTGAAGGAGTATGCGTGGCCGGGGAACATTCGCGAGCTGCGCAACGTGGTGGAGCGGCTGCTGCTGCTGGCTGAGGGCACGGTGGATGCGGAGACAGTGCGGCTGGCGTTGCCTGCGCTGCGCGCGCCGGAGAAGGGAACGACGAGTTCGGCGGCGGGCGGCTCGGGGCCGCTGGCGGAGCGGGTTGCGGCGTTTGAGCGTGAGGCGGTTTTGGCCGAGCTGGAGAAGCACGGGCGCAACGTGACTCAGACGGCGCGGGCGCTGGGGCTGGAGCGCAGCCACTTTTACAAGAAGTGCCAGCAGGTGGGGATTGATCTGCAGAAGTTGCCCGAGCGCGGGGTGGATTAGTTCGTAGTTCACTGCAGTCGTGATTGAGATGTTGGCTTGCTTTCCCATTCATCGCGCATAAAACGCGCGATGAATGGGGCACTTAGTGATGAGTTCAGGGCGAAGAGAGAGCGGCGCGGACTGGAGTCCGCGCCGCTGCTGTTTTGTATTGCGTTGAGGGTTAGAACTCGGCGCGGATGGCGATCTGGCCGGTACGGGCGCCGCCGAAGTCTGAGCCGATGGTGCCGCTGATGAGGCCGAAGCTCGAAGAGCTCAGGTTCATGTTCGGGTCGCTGAGGTTGGTGTGGTTGAGGACGTTGGTAAAGGTGCCTTCCGCCTTGACGTGCAGGCGCTCCGTGATCGTAAAGGTCTTGGAGAGGCCGGCAGACAGGTTGACGAGGCCGGGGCCCTGAACGGAGCCGACCTGGCTGTTGCCAAAGCGGCCGATGGGCAGCGGGTGGGGTCCGTTGGCGACGAAGCTGCCGTCAGACTGCGGTGTGTAGCCGGCGCCGGTTTTGCAAGCGTTGCCCGGGACCCAGGTGGAGTCGCCGGGGCAGGCGAAGGCGTTGGCATTGGTCCACGTGAAGCGGTTCTGGCTCGTCGGCTTGGGGCTTACGCCGGTGAGCTGGTCAGGGTGCTGGTTGCGATGACCGCCGTCGAAGCTGCCGGTCCCGTTGCCGTACGCGCCGTCGAGGCCGGAGCCGGTGCCGGAGGGGTCGCCCTGGCCGTCAGGGAAGTACGGCGTGAGATAGGGGCCGGTCTGCACGGTGAGGATGCTGGAGAGGCGCCAGCCGCCGACGACCTCATCGGCCACGCGGGACATGTTGCCACCGAACATCTTTCCACGGCCAAAGGGCAGGTCGTAGAGAGCCGTGGTGTTCCAGCGCAGACGGCGGGTGCCGTAGGCGTTGCCGAAGTCGACGTGGCGGTTGAGCACCGAGGTGGCGCGCTGGCCGCCGCCTTCACCGCCGAAGCCGGTGTTGGCAGGGCCCTGGTTGTCAGCAAGGTTCTTTGCCCAGGTGAGGCCGGAGTGGAACTCCAAGCCGTTTTGCAGACGATGGCTGCCTTCCAACTGGAGCGAGTTGTAGCTCTGGTTGGCGCCGGTGGCACGGGTGTTGATGCGGCCCCAGTTCGGGAACAGGCGTGAGCTGATGGGCGCGTTGAATGCGGACACCGTGGTCGAGTACGGCAGGGTGTTCTCATCCGGAGCCCAGACGAGCTGGTGGGTTTCCGAGCCGATGTAGCTGATGCGCGCGGCATAGCCGGAGCCGAAGTCGTGATCGACGCTGAGCGACCACTGCTCGGTGTAGGGGTCCTTCCAGTTCACGCTGTTGGCGGTGCCGAAGTAGTCGGTGCCGTAGCAGGTGGTGCAACCGTTGCCGCCGGAGTTGGGCGTGACCGAGGGCCAGGCGAAACCGATGGCGTGGGTGGTTGAGTCGTAGGTGTTGGTGAACTGCTGCGTGTAGGCCTGGATGGTGCCGGTGAGCGAGTAGAAGCTCGAGCCCAGCATGTTGATGTTGTACATGCCGGCGCCGCCGCGGATGGCCCACTTGTCATTGGCAAACGGGCGATAGGCGAAGCCGAAGCGCGGCATGAAGCGCAGGTGCGGGTACTTCTTGAGGCCGGTAGGATAGCCGGCTGCGGAGTTGCTTACGACGGGCATGCAAGGCGCGCCGTTGATGGTGGATGTGTTGGTGTTGGTTACGCCGTCGGGGTCGCAAGCATTGGCGCTGGCCAGGAAGCCCTGCGCGAGCAAATCCTGCTTGCCGTTCATGTAGAGCACGCGGCCTGAGAGCGCCGTGTTGGGGTCGAAGTTGCCGATGTCGCCGTACTTGTCGTAGTAGCCGGGGTGCAGCTCGTAACGCACGCCGTAGGAGAGCGTGAGGTAGGGATTGACGTGCCACTCATCCTGACCGAAGAAGTGGTAGTGGGCGGAGAGGCCGTCATTGTCCTGGCGAACCACATCGTAGAACGACTGGTAGGGCAGGCCGAGCAGGAAGTCGGCGAAGTCCACGCCGGTGAACAGACCGGCACTGTTGGAGGTGTTGAACTGGTAGGTTCCGTAGTTGTCAGAGCCGTTGAAGCCGAGCGGCGTGACCGCTTCGAGAGTCTGGATGTCGAGGCCGAACTTGAGCGTGTGGCGGCCCTTGGTCCAGATCAGCGTGTCGGTGTACTCGTAGGTGAACGATTTGTTCAGGCCGGTGAGACGGTCGGCGTTCAAGCTCTGGATGTTGTTGAAGTCCATCTCCGGAATGCCGTTGTAGAAGAGGTTCTGCAGTCCGGTCCAACCCTGTGCGACTGTCCAGGCATTGCCGTTGAAGCTGTTGGTGCCGCCCGAAGTGTAGCGCGTGAAGCCGAATCCACCTTCGTTGATGAGGTTGGGGTGGATGGTCCAGTTGGTGTCGACCTTGAGCACGCGGCTCTGGCTGTTGTTGGACGACGAGGGCAGGTTGAGGATGGTGGGCGACGTGGTGGGGAAGTTCTTCCAGGTGAAACGGCCCCAGAGGAGGAACTTCTGGTTGGAGCCGAAGTACTGGTCGCCACGAACGTCGAACTGATTGGAGTGGCCGCTCTTGTCGGCGTTGACCTGGTAGTTGGCTACGCCGTCGTCCTTGTAGTCGGAAGCGCTGCCGACGTTCGGGTCAGGATAGAACTGACTGAGAGTGCTGGCCGCGATGGAGTTGAGGGTGGGAATCTTGTTCCCGGAGTACGCTGCACCGGTGTACGGGTTGGTCACCGTGGGGACGTACCATCCGCCCGCACCATCGGACACCTGGTAGTTGGAGAAGTCGCCCTGCTTCATCAGCGTGCTGGGCACAACTTCATTCAGGGTGGTCTTGGCGGGATGCCGCCAGCCTTCATACGCGCCGTAGAAGAAGCTCTTGTTGTGGCCGTTGTAGTGGGGCAGGAGAACCGGGCCGCCGAAGCTGCCGCCGAAGGTGTTGCCGGTCTGGCTGGCCTTGGACGCGGTGGTGGGATAGGTATAGGGGATCGCGTCAAACGCGGAGTTCTGGTAGTACCAGAAGCCGGTGCCGTGGAACTGATTGGCGCCGCCCTTGGTGGTTACGACGACCTGTGCGGGGTCAGAGAACTCGGCGCCGGCGAGCACGCCGTCGGTGCGGATTTCGGCGATGGACTCGGTGGAGGGGAAGGCGTCGCCGATGAAGCTGCCGCCGCTGGGGTTCTTCAGGGTGATGCCGTCGACGGTGACTTCGACCTGGTAAGGCAGTGCGCCCTGCACGGAGATGCCGGAGGCGTCGTCTTGCACGCCGGGCATGGTGCCCAGGATGTTTGCGGCGCTGGTGCCGCTGAAGCTTGCGCGCGTGTTGACGGGCAGGTTGGTAGCGTCATCGGAGGTGAAGTTGCCGCTGATGGTGGCTGTTTCCGTCTCGATGGCGCTAACGGAGTCGCCGGTGACCTGCACGGACTGCTGCACGGAGCCGACGGAGAGCGTGGCGTCGAGGCGCAGATCCTGGCGCACGGACAAGGTGATGGCCGTGGCTGACCACTTGTCAAAGCCCGGAGCAACCACGTCGAGCGAGTAGTGGCCCGCTTTTACGTCGAGGAAGCGGTAGTCACCAGTCGCGTTGGACTTGGCGTTGCGGGTGGTTCCTTCATCGGTGTTGGTCAAGGTGAGGATGGCGTTGGGAATCACAGCGCCGGCGGAATCCTTGACGGTTCCGACGATGGCACCCTGCGTGGTTTGCGCATGGCCGGGCAGGCAACTCAGTGCGAGCACGAATACACACAGCGAAAGCACGAGTCTCTGCAGCCGCGAGGGCGAAAACAGAGTGGCTTGGAACATGAGTCACTGTCTCCTGAAGGTACTACTGGCTTGTTGAACTGCGGGTTTGGGCTGGCAGAGAAGGGTGCGCTTGCGGCCTTCTTCCGTTCGCAGAGAGCACGAGACCGGGAGCGAAAAGACGGAACGCATCCAGCTTGCAGAAGCCGGGAAACTCAGCTGCACTGGCGATGAATTCCGAGGGGCCTTGAGCTTCGCGCAAAACGAAACCAAAAGCCACTGGAGATCCAAAGGGGAGCCAGATTGTGCGCGATGCCTGATGCAGAGCAGGCGCACACAGCAGAGATTTGAGCGATGTTACGGCTTAAGCCTAGAAGGCAAACGTTACAAAGCAGACTGCGAAACGTTACAGGGGAATGAAAATCGACAGCTGCTTTACTTCTATGCGGTGTGAGAGGAAGTCTTCGTACTTTAAGCGAAAACGATTGTGGAGTCGAGAAGAAACTGGGCCGCCCAGCCGTCTGCAGCTGTGCGGTATACCGGATTGTGAGCGAGCCTAATCCTTGTCTTTGCTGCGGTGCAGACGACCTGCGGAGCGCTCGAGCTCTTCGCGGATCTCGTCGGGGTCGTCGATGTCGCGGAGCTGGGCGGCCTCTTCTTTGGTCTTCGGCTTGGCGAACTTTGCCTTTGCCGGATCGAAGACCTTGAGGTCTGACGGCTGGTAGACGAAGGGCGCGATGTGCGCGGCGGTGTCAAAGACGCCGGTGATCTCGCCGGCGAGCGCGTCCTCAAGGTTGAGCGGGGCGAGGCCGAGGAGCTCGTTCATGGTACGGGTGATGGAGCCCATGCTGGTGTGCTCATGTGAGACGGAGCCGGGCTTGACCCAGGGGCTGGCGACCATCAGTACGCTGCGATGGGCGTCCACGTGGTCCACGCCGCCCTGTGCGTCGTCCTCGGTGACGAAAAGCGCGGAGTCCTTCCAGAGCGAAGTGGTGGAGAGGAAGGCGACGATGCGGCCCAGGGCGAGGTCGTTGTCGGCGACGAACGAGGCACGGTAGGGATAGCCATCTGCGGGGCGCGGCTCGGAGGTGTGGTCGCCGGGCAGGCGGATGACGATGAGCGCGGGGACGGTGCCGGCGGCGATGCGGCGGAGCAGATCGCGCTTGAACTCGACGAAGCGGACCTGGTCGGGGATACCGAGGTTGAAGGTGGGGAAGTGGCGGTCAGTT
>DATMUN010000594.1:0-6616 GCA_035563895.1 Occallatibacter sp.
TCGTCATCCTCCGCGAGCGCCCCGCCGCAGCCGAGTTCATCGGCATGGCCGCCATCCTCGTCGCCGTCTTCCTTATCACCTCCTCACAGGTCCGCACCAAGTCCACATCCATCCCCGCCGAATAGCCAACGAGCACCGCAAACAACAAAAGGCCCCGGCAACCAAGCCGAGGCCCTAACCTTCATCGATCTCAACACTCAACACCCCAGACAGATCACCCGCACATCAGCGTCTGATCGTTCCACCACGGAAAATGGGTGCCCCATTCTTCGCGCAGTTTCATCGCGCGAAGGGTGGGAAAGCAAGCCCCCAACCCAGCCACGACAAAACTGTTCACTGTTCACTGCGAAGGCTTCTTCTCAAACGCCGTAGCCGGCACCAGCGCCGTCGCTGGATCATCCTCCAGCTTCACCGCACTCGACTCGAACACCTTCAGCGCCTCCGGATCGGCCGCCATCGCCATCCAGCACACCGCCGCCTTCTTCAGCAGGCTGCACGCAATCTCCACCGTGTAGCTCATCTCAGAGTGCCCCTTCGGCGAACCCTGCGCGCGCTCCACCCACATCGCATGTGTGCCCAGCGTGTACGTCCCAAACACCGGATCGGCGAGGTCGAAGTTCTGCTTCATCCCCTCGCTCGCGCCCATCCCAAAGCCCGGCAGATCCTTCTCCGTCGCCGTCTGCCCCAGGCAATCGAACGGTAGCTCCACAATCACCACCACTGACGCCGGAGCGCCGTGCTGCGCCGTCAGGCTCAGGTTCACGCAGCCCGCCCCGCGCTTCTCCATCTCGTCGGTCGCGTTCTGCTGCGCCTGCTGTTTCGCTGCCGGCGCCGTAGCTGACATGTCCATCACCTGCCAGTCCGCGGGGATGGCATAGCTATAGCCCAGCGGGCTCGCATGCGTCTCAGTCTGCGCCGTCAGCAGGGCACTCCCCGCCAGAAGAGTTGCAGCAATCAGGGCTCTCATATCGCCGACGAGTCTACCATCTTCTCCGTCGCGCGCGTGCCGAAACTACTTCAACAGAAACGCCGACGCCGCCGACAGAATTCCACCCAGCGCAAACACCATCCCGAAGTACCAGTACGCGCGCGCCTTCGTCAGCAGCGTCACCGACGTCACCACCAGACCGATCTCCAGCAGCGCCTCGCCCAGGTCAAACCGGTTCGCCCGCGCCTCAGCCTGCTCCACGCGCTCCTCAAGCTGCTTGGCCTTCTCCTGCTCTTCCTTCAGGTCGTCGTTCCACTTCTCCTGGTGATCCGCGTAGGCCTGCGCAATCTTCTTCTGCGCATCCTTATCTGTAACCGTCACGACGCTCAGCAGGTCCTGCATCAGCTGCGTATCGCTCGAGCGAATCTTCTTCGCCTGGTACAGATTCCACTGGTCCGTAGCCTTGTTCTGAAAGAGCACCGCCTCCGTGTGCGTGCGATGTCCCAACACCGTCGTCACCGCCACCAGCACCGCCAGCACGCTCATCGTAAACGCCACCGGCCGCATCGCCGACTCATGAGCCCCGTGCTCGGCGTGCTCCTGCAACTCCTGCGCCTCATTCGCTTCCATGGGGAATCAACCTCACCTAACGAGCCATCCGGCTCACAATCCATCCATCACTCTGAACGACAAACACCACGCTGGCAACCACCAACTGCGAACCACAAACTGTTCACTGTCGGCTGTTCACTGCCCACTCACTTCCTCTTCCAGCGCACGCCGTCCTTCGAGTCCTCGATCACCACGCCCTTTTCGATCAGCTCATTGCGAATCTGGTCCGCGCGCGCAAAGTTCCGCTGCTTCTTGGCCAGCGTCCGCTCCGCCACCAGCGCCTCGATCGCCTCGTCCGTCAGGCCCTGCCGCGCCTTCAGCCCCTCGGCCACATCGTCCATGCGTCCGGCCTCTTCAGCCCACTTCAGCGCCTTCTCCGTCGCCGCCGCGTCGCCGTCCTCGATCACGTCAAACACCGCGTCAAAGTCCGCCAGCACCTTCAGAATCGCCGCACGATCTCCGGCCTTCAACAGCCCCTTGTCCAGCGCCGTATTCGCCGCGCGCACCAGGTCGAAGATCGGCGCCCGCGCCTCTGCCGTGTTCAAGTCGCTCTCCAGCGCCGCCAGATACTCCGCAGCAGCCTTCTTCGCCGCAGCCTGCAGCTCGTTCGTCTCGCCCTCGGCCAACGCTGCAGTCTTCACGCGCGCTACAAAGGTTCGCAGCCGCTCAATCGCCGCCGTCGCTTCCACCAGTCCGTCAAACGTAAAGTTCAGCTGGTGCCGGTAGGGAACCGAGATCAGCGCCAGCCGTATCGCCGAGGCCTTGTAGCCCTTCAGCAGCAGGTCGCGCAGCGTGTAGAAGTTCCCCTCGCTCTTCGACATCTTCCGCCCGTCCACCAGCAGAAAGCGCACATGCATCCAGTGCCGCGCAAAGGGCTTGTGCGTCACGCTCTCGCTCTGCGCAATCTCGTTCTCGTGGTGCGGAAACATCAGGTCTTCGCCGCCCGCATGCAGGTCGAAGCTGTCGCCCAGAAACTCCATCGCCATCGCCGAGCACTCGATGTGCCACCCAGGCCGCCCGCGCCCAATCCGCGTCTCCCACGACGTCTCGCCCGGCTTCACAGCCTTCCACAGCGCAAAGTCGCGCGCCGAGTCTTTCTCGTACTCATCCACGTCCACCCGCGCGCCGTCTTCCATGCCGCTCAGGTCCTTCTTGCTCAGCTTGCCGTACTCCGGATACGCCTTCAGCCGGAAGTACCAGCTCCCGTCCTCGGTCTTGTACGCGGCGCCCGCCTCAGCCAGCTTCTCCACCAGCTGCACCATGCGCTCGATATGCTCGGTCGCTCGCGCAATCACCTCAGGCCGCTCCACGCGCAGCGACTCCAGGTCCTCGAAGAACGCGTCCACAAACTTCGGCGTGTACTCGCCAATCTCGATCCCCGCCGCAGCAGCATTGCGAATGATCTTGTCGTCCACGTCCGTGATGTTCATGACATGGCGCAACTTCACCCCCGTCAGCTCCAGCGTCCGGCGCAGCACGTCCACCTGCAAAAACGTCCTGAAGTTTCCGATGTGCCCATAGTCATAGACCGTCGGCCCGCACGCGTACATCCGCAGCGTGCTGCCGTCCGCAGGCACAAGTTCATCAATCTGGCCGGAGAGGGTATTGAACAAACGTAATGTCATAGTCTGGCGTGACCCCATCAAACAGGCGCATTCTGGCGCACTTTGGGCCATTCCGATTGTAACAGTGCAACTTATCGGTCACTTTCGGTTACGCTTGGACTATTGTCTTTGCAACCTGTTGCGATACATAGTGATACTGGAAGTTAGTTCTCACCCACGCGCGGGAAGGCTATGGAAAGCGATCTGCTATCCCTGTTGTGCGACCCCGACAGCCGCTACTCGTTTGAGCAGGAAGGCAGTACCCTGCGCAACGTAGCCACAGGACGCGTGTATCCCATTCGCGAGGAGATCCCCCTCTTCGTCAGCTCACTTACCGGGCCTAACTTCTCCGCCCAGTCTTTCTACGACCGCATCGCGCCCTTTTACGATTTCTTTGCTAATGTCTACGGCCTCCTCAGTCAGGAGTCCGACCCGCGTTCGTCCTGGTTCTCGCTGGTCAACGTCCAACCCGGGGCCCGCGTGCTCGATGTCGGCGTCGGCACCGGAGCCAGCGTGCCCTTCCTGCCCCGCGATATCGACTACTTCGGCATCGATATCTCCTGGAACATGCTCCGCCGCTGCCGTCGCAGGCTTCAGAAACTCGATCGCACCGGCTACCTCTTCCAGGCCGAGGCCTGCCATCTGCCCTTTCGTGCCTCAGTTTTCGATGTTGTGATTCACACCCTCGGCATTCGCACGTTCGGCTCGCCAAGCCGTGCCATTCGCGAGATGATCTGGGTCGCGCGCCCCGGTGCGCAGATTCTCGTCGTCGACCGCACCAACAACGTCAAGCAGTCCGGCGATACGCAAGGCCAACAGGCCCACTCCCTCGCCGAATGGGTCCCGCCCGAGATGGAGCACATCGAAACCCACGCGCTCGGTGGCGGCGACTACGAGTGCCTCACCTTCCGCGTCCCGCTCGACTCCGACTCAATCGAGACAGAGCCGAAACCATAGAGCATGGGTGGATCGCCCCAGAAGGGGCACTGAATAAGTCGAGGTTTTTGAAAGGGCATGGCTCGGCCGTACCGTGAGCCCGCGCAGGGAACAGGCGCTAGCGCGCCCGCAGCAGGTACCAGGCCAGCCACACGCCGCCCGCCGCCGCAAACTCCAGCGCCAGTGCCATAGCCACGCCGCGCGCGCCCGCCATGCCTCCGCTCGTCTCCACGTACAGCTCGCCCGCACGGCTGATAAAGCCGCGCTCTCGCCGCAACGCAGGCCGATCCTCGTTGCCGGCTCCCGGGAAGTTGAAGAGGCCAGCCCGTCCCGCGCCGGCTCTGGAGTTCGTGAATACGTTTGTCGCCATCAGCGTACTCCTGCTTGCTTAACTCGCAGCACGTCCATGACCAAATCCCCAAAGGGGTTGTAGATGGCCGAAACTGCTGTCTACTCGCGCCTGCACACCGCCTCAGACGTAATTCCAGCAGGGGATTTCTTACATGCCGTGGAAAAATTACAGGGAAATTTCTGCTGCACCTGCATGCAATTGCTCCGCAAATGGTGCACTCTGCCCATCCCGCCACAGCAAGCTCACCGCGCCTCAGTAAGAAATACGGGTGCCCCAGGTCTCGACTTTGAGACCTGGGAAAGCGACCATGCATCTCAGCCACGACAACGCACGCCACGCGCAATACTCTTGCATTCGCCCAGCCCCTCATCGCATCCTGACCCCAATGCCCGAGCTGCCCGACATCTCCGCCTACCTCACCGCGCTCGAGCCCCGCGTCCTCCACCAGCCCCTCCAACAAGCCCGCATCGCGTCGGTCTTCCTCCTCCGCACCGTCGACCCGTCCATCGCCTCCGCCGAAGGCTGCACCGTCACCGCCCTCCGCCGCCTCGGCAAGCGCATCTGCATCGGCGTCGAGGGCGACATCTGGCTCGTCCTCCACCTCATGATCGCGGGCCGCCTCCACTGGAAGCCCCCCGCCGCCAAAATAGGCAGCAAAAACGCCCTCGCCGCCTTCGACTTCCCCTCCGGCAGCCTCGTACTCACTGAAGCAGGCTCCAAGCGCCGCGCCTCACTCCATCTCGTCCGCGGAGAAGACGGCCTCCGCTCGCTCGACCCCGGCGGCATCGAACCCCTCATCACCACGCTCGAGCAGTTCCGCGCCGCCCTCACCCTCGAAAACCGCACCCTCAAGCGTGCCCTCACCGACCCCCGCATCGTCTCCGGCATCGGCAACGCCTACTCCGACGAGATCCTCCACGCCGCCCAGCTCTCGCCCATCGCCCAAACCCACAGGCTCCAACCCGCCGACTGGGACCGCCTCTTCTCCACCACCCAGTCCACCCTCACCACGTGGACCGACCGCCTCGCCGCCGAAGCCCGCACCAGCTTCCCAGAGCACGTCACCGCCTTCCGCCCCGACTTCGCCGTCCACGGCCGCTTCGGCCAACCCTGCCCCCGCTGCGCCGCCCCCGTCCAGCGCATCCGCTACGCCGACAACGAAACTAACTACTGTCCCACCTGCCAAACCGGCGGCAAACTCCTAGCCGACCGCGGCCTCTCCCGCCTCCTGGGCTCCGACTGGCCCCGCACCCTGGACGAACTAGAAGCCCTCAAACGCCGCTAATCGCCCAGCGCCTCGCACTCCCGCAGCTCCTCAGGCAAGACGATGGGGTCCCGAGATCTCTCTTCTGAGACCTCAGAAAGCACCCCCCCATCCCAGCCACGACACGCTTACGCTCAATCACCACATCCCTGCGAGCGTCTGCTGCATGCAATGCCCGCACGCAGTGCCGAGTCGCACGCCTACACAGCAGTGTCATTCTGAGCGCACGGGGCCCCGAGCGCTCTTCAGTTCGAGGGCGGTAAGCGAAGAACCCGCTTCTAAACACGGCTTCCCAGTCACAAATCATGGTTGCCCCAGGTCTCGCCTCTGAGACCTGGGAAAGCGATCCAGCAACCCAGCCACAACCAAACCTCGTGCTCAATCACCGCAGCCCCGCGAGCGGCCAGCGAGCCGCACGCAGTGCCATTTGACACAGGCCGCCGCATTTGCGAGACTCAGAATTGCTGCCGGACATGCCGAATCGGCCTGTCTTGTGTACCGTGCCGAAGTGGCGGAATTGGCAGACGCGCATGGTTCAGGTCCATGTACTCGCAAGGGTGTGGGGGTTCGAGTCCCTTCTT
The DNA here is from genome assembly GCA_035563895.1 of Occallatibacter sp. GTDB lineage: Bacteria > Acidobacteriota > Terriglobia > Terriglobales > Acidobacteriaceae > Telmatobacter. The sequence goes on from DATMUN010000594.1 coordinate 6,278, forward strand.
CGGCACCAATCATATTAAAATCAGTGACTTAAAACGGGCCTGACGGTCCGTTTTACTATTTTTTACTATTTGTTTGCGTCTGCTGGCACCTGTTGTCTGCTGCTGGCAAGCGCTGGCTCGCCTTCATTCCAGCCCATCTTCGCTTCCCTCAAACCACAGGAAAGAGCATGGGCTTGGCGAACAAGTCAGTAGTTCTCTTGGCCTGCCCCCATTTTCCGCATACAAATGATACTCAGCTAGCCGCAGCCGTAGCGGTGGGAAAGTGGGAAACGCCATGGGCGTTTTCCAAGCAGGCGAAGCCTGCGTCTTTTCCCCCGCTTGCTTTTGCGGCGAACTCCG
>DATMUN010000595.1:0-10571 GCA_035563895.1 Occallatibacter sp.
TCAGTCTGATCTCGCGCCTCTATGAAGCCCCTGAAGGTTCCCTGCTGATCGATGGCAAACCGATTCGTGAGCTTCCTCTCGCTGTATTGCGGCGAAACATTGGTATGGTTCCGCAGGAGACGTTCCTGTTCAGCGACACCATTCGCGGGAACATTACATTTGGCGTTCCGGATGCCGGTGACGCGGACATGCTGGAGGCCTCGGAAGCGGCGCATATCCGCAAGGAGTTCGAGGAGTTTCCGCTGGGCTTCGATACGGTGGTGGGCGAGCGCGGAGTGACGCTTTCGGGTGGTCAGAAACAGCGTGCTGCGATTGCGCGAGCGCTGATGCGGCGGCCGGCAATCCTGATATTGGATGATGCGTTGGCGAACGTGGACACCTACACTGAAGAGCGGATCCTGAATGGATTGCGCAGTTACACAGCGACCGCTACTGCGATCCTGATCTCACATCGTGTTTCAACCGTTCGGCATGCCGATCAGATTGCGGTGCTGAATCATGGGAGAATCGTAGAGGTGGGAACACACGATGAATTGCTGGAACGCGATGGCTACTATGCACATCTGTTCCAGAAGCAGCAGCTTGAAGAAGAGCTTACGGTAGCGAGTTAGACCGTCTACGCTGTCCAGCTGGTGATGTGGGCGTGTTCGGCCTCATCGTTGATGGCATGTATTGCGGAGCTGGACTGCGACCTCACCTCGCCCGAAAAGGCCGACTCATTTGCTACCTGCCGCCAGGCGTCGCGTACATTGCGCACACACTCGATTACGTGTTCGAACTTCTCTCTTGAGGCCGACTGAGACGCCTGGAGAATCTGCGCAAAGATCGAAGCGTAGAACTCACTGAGAGCCTGTGCCGGTGAGCCGCCGATGTCCATTCGCAGGCGCGCCTGCAGATGAATAATGATATCGAAGGCACGCTTGACTGCCGCACGCCGTGCCTGAACGTCGCCTCTATCGACCGCATCAGCGGCTGTGTAGAGGAAGCGGATGATCCCATCGTAGAGCGCCACGACGAGATCGACCGCCGAAGAGCCTTCGAGCAAATGTTCCCGATACGTCGACATGAAAACGGCTCCTTACCCGTTGCTTGAGTTGTAGCCCGTGATGGCAGCATAGATCTCACTGATCTCTTTGATCTGCGATGGGATCGACTGCAGAATCTCGTTGGCGCTATTGAGCTCTGCGGTGAGACTCTTTTGCTGCACCGAGATCAGGCTCTCTTCTCGGGAGATGTTCACGTTCAGATTGGATTCGATTGAGCTGTTGCTGTTGATTGCGAGTTTGAGGATGCCTGTCGATGAACTGGTTCCGGCACTGGTCAGAACCGTGGACAGATGGCTTCCCCAGCTGTTGGCGTCTTGAAAGAATCCGACCACGCCGCTAAAGTCGCTGGTCAGAACAGAGTCGAGAGAAGAGGTATTAAGCGTCAGGGTGCCGTCGCTGTTGACACTGATGCCAAGCTGAGAGAGCGAGCTCAGATCGGAACTGTTGTCGTTGTAGGCGACAGACTTGCTTGTGGTCGAATCGGTGATCGATGAAGTTACAGTTAGATTGCCAGTCGATCCCGCGGTGTTCGATACCAGGGTGAGCTGGGTGCCGGTTGTGCTGCTCACCAGATTCGCCGTGACGCCGAGACCGGCGTTATTGATCTGGCTGGCAATCTGCGACAGCGTCTCTCCGCTCGAGTCGAGGCTGATGGTCTGCGCGGTGCCGCTACCTACCTGAATAGAGATCGAACCGGTGAGCAGGTCGGATGAGTTGGTTATGGTGTCGAAATAACCGCTTGGGTTTTGAGTATTGATGCTGCCGAGCAGCTGTTGCTGCAGAAGCGAAAGCGTCGGGGAGCCGAAGAGCGGCTCAGCATTGCCGGAGGAATCGGTGCCCTCTTGAACGTTAATGGCACTGACCAGAGCGTTGTAGTCCGAAACCAGAGAGGACACAGCGCTCTCGACACCGGTGTTGTAGTTGCCGATCACGACCTGTACTTCTGATCCGCTGGAACTTGCGGACAGTAGTTGAAACGAGACGCCGGGGATCAGGTTGGAGACCGTGTTCGAGGAACTGGTCAAGTCAATGCCATCGATGGTCAGCGATGCATCCACGCCGGTGACTGTCGACGTGTAATTCAGTGATGTGCTGGTTGTGCTGTCAGTCAACGCCGAAGTGATCGTGAGATTTCCAGACGAGCCAGATGTGCCGGAGACAATGCTCAGGCGAGAACCTGATGAGTCTGTGAGAACGCTGGCAGTAACACCAATGCCCGCTGAATTGATGGCCGATGCAAGGGTGGAGAGCGTGTCGCTTGATGAACCGACCGAGATGGTCTGCGCTGTACCGCTGCCGACTTGAATCGTGATCGATCCTGACAACGTATCTGATGAATCGCTCATGACGGTCAGGTAGCCGCTTGAAGTTTTGGCGAGACTGTTGACGACAACCGTATGCGTACCGGCAACTGCAGAGGCGCTGGCCGACGTAAGTTCCAGAACATTGGTATCGGAGCTGGAACCCGTCTTCTGCGCGAGCGTGCCCTGCAGATCAGTCAACTGGGACAGGTCTGTCGAGAGCGTGGATAACAATGAACCCAGATTGGAGAGCGCTGTGTCCTGGCTTTGCAGCGAGCTGAGTTGATTCTTCCACGGCGTTTCGACGTTCTGCAGATTGCTGACGATTGACGCAACGGTCGTGCTAACGTCAAAACCAGTACCGCTCGTTGCCGAGCCGAAGCTGAGTCCAACTGTCCCCATTGTCTATCTCCTCATAACTGAAGTCAGCAGGATGCGTACCACAGCCTCTGACCGCGAATTAGAAGTTGCCAAGCAATGCCGTGCTTGACAGCAGAAAGGGCGCCCACGCGGACGCCCTTTCCGGGTTGAAGCTGCTTCTTGGATTACTGCAACAGCTTGGTGACTTCCTGCTGGAGGCTGTTGGCCTGGGCGAGAGCGGAGATGCCGGTCTGGCTCAGAATCTCGTACTTGGACAGGTTCGAGGTGGCCGTGGCGTAGTCGGTGGCCTGAACGGCGTTCTGTGCAGAGACGATGTTCTGCTGCTGCGTGCTCAGAACCTGGCTGGTGGAGTTGAGCGTGTTGATCTGAGCGCCGATGTAGCCGTCCTGCGCAGCAACTGCGCTAATGGCCGAATTCAGCGTATTGAGAGCGGTCTGCGCAGTGGCGGCGGTCGTCAGGTCGGTGCCTGCGAGAGTCACGCCGGTATTGGCAGTGTAGGTGATGCTGGCAGGCGTCGTGCCGGTAGCGCCGGTGTAGGTCACCGTGCCGCCTGCGGTTGTGCCATCGCCCTCGCCCACTGTTTTGCCGGTGGTGGTTGCATCGAGACCGCTGATGGAGAGGGTGTTCGTCGAAGAACCAGAGACGCTGGAGTCGCCGACGTAGATAGTAAACGAACCGCCGAAGACTGCCTGCTGGTTGTATGTGGTGGTTGAACCGATGTTGGAGATTTCTGACAGAATCGACTGATATTCCTGGTCGGCAGCGGCGCGCTGCGTGCTGTTGAGGGTGCCGTTGGAGGACTCGGTGGCCAACGTTACGGCACGGTTGAGCAGGCTCGTCACTTGCGAAAGGGCGCCATCGGCGACTTGCAGAAGGCCGACGCCTTCAGTTGCGTTGGTGGACGACTGTGTAAGGGCAGTCGCGTTGGCAGCGAGGCCGTTCACCAGCGAGAGACCCGCCGCGTCATCGGCACCGGAGTTGATCTTCGAACCGGAAGAGAGCTGCTGGAGCGTCTTCGAGAGCGAAGAGTTCGTGTTGTTCAGGTTGTTAGTTGCGTACAACGCATTGAGGTTATTCAACACACCCAGGGACATTGGATCTCCTTGTTGAGATGCGTGAATTCGCGTACACCGTGAAGCGGCTTCCCATTTGGCTGTGCCCTGGGTTGCTGCGGTTTGAGCAGGTGTTCCGCTGCATCTTGCCAGTTCTTCGGCGGACTGCGAGATGACTTTACGGAAATTTTCGAAATCGTTCTCAGAGGGTATGTTTCGAGACGATTGCGTGTACTCATGAACCTTTTCAAAGTTTTGCCGATAGGAAGCTGGAGAGGAGTCTTCCGATGATTGAAGTTACTCGGCTGAACGGTACGCGGATGCTGTTGAACAGCGATCTGGTCAAGATGTGCGAAGCCTCACCGGACTCGATGATTACGCTGTTGAACGGCGAGAAGCTCATTGTTCGAGAGGACCTGACGCAGATTCGGGAGCGCATGTTGGCCTATCGGGCGCAGTTGCTTGCTGCTGTGGTCGATCGTGCACGTAATGAGCCCGCCGCGCCGCGGGAAGCTGTAACTCTGGCTGAGGCAAGTGCGGCAGCCGACCTTACGGATCGAACGACAGCAAATGTACTGCGCTGGGACCGATGAGTGTGCAACTACTCGCACCTGTCGAATGTGCTGAGCGAGGAGAATTGGGATGGACAAGGCAAGCGTAGGCGGAGTGGTTCTGGCAATCGCCGGCATTGTGGCAGGACTGCTGATCGAGGGTGGCAACCTGGGCCAGGTTCTGCAACCTACAGCGGCACTCATCGTGTTTGGCGGAACGATTGGAGCTGTGCTGGTCCAGTATCCGTTGACCACGGTGCTATCAGCGTTTCGCAATCTTGCGCATGTGTTTCGCGCACAGCGCAAAGAGAACGACAAACTGATCCAGATGCTGGTGGGATACGCAAACAAGGCGCGGCGGAACGGGGTGGTTTCGCTGGACGCAGACCTGAACACGATCGCCGATCCTTTTCTGAAACAGGCGGTGACGCTGGCTGTGGATGGCACGGAGCCGGCGGAACTGCGCAAGATCATGCGCGTGAATATGGAAGCAATCGGCGAATATGACGAGCGGTTGCCATCAGTGTTTGAGTCGGCTGGCGGTTTTTCGCCTACGATCGGAATTCTGGGCGCGGTGCTGGGATTGATTCAGGTGATGCAGCATCTGGACAACATTCAAGAGGTGGGGCGCGGCATCGCGGTGGCATTTGTCGCGACGATCTACGGAGTGGGCGCTGCGAATCTCTTCTTTCTTCCCTTTGCTGGAAAGATGCGGCTTCATCAACGAGACGCGCACCAGCGCAGAGAGATGATGCTCGAAGCGGTGATCTCCATTCTTGAGGGAATGAACCCGAGGATGCTGGAGGTGAAGTTGACGGGCTTTCTGCAGGACTCGACACCGCCGAGCAACAGCAAGACAGAACGCCGGCAGGAGCGCATGGCATGATGCAGAGGCGCTCCAGGGGCAGAGTAAGTCACGAGCGGTGGCTGGTGTCGTACGCCGACTTCATCACGCTTCTGTTTGCCTTCTTTGTGGTGTTGTATGCGTTTGCAAAAGCTGATGAACGCAAGCAGGCGCAGGTGTCGGAAGCGATCGACAGTGCTTTCAAATCGTTTGGCGTGCTCTCAAACGCGACGGCGGAGACGCCGCCACGCGAGAGCGCCTACACGGCGACAGGGCTGCCGTCATCTCCACCGGCGACGATTACGGGGGAAAGCGTGTTGACGCCGGGCAGAGTGAAGGCCGACCTCGACAAGATCCGGCACGAACTGCAGCAGTCCATGGCGAAGGAGATTTCCGAACACACGGTCTCCATTCACATGGGGCGGGATGGGCTGGTGATCAGCCTGCGCGAGGCTGGGTTCTTCGACAGCGGATCGGCGCTTCCCCACTCTGGAGCGCAAGCAACACTAAAGCGAATTGCGGTAGCACTGGCTGCGATGCCCTACGACGTGCGCGTGGAAGGCCACACGGACAACATTCCGATTCATACGGATGAATTTGCGTCGAACTGGGAGCTTTCGTCGGCGCGCGCTACGCGCATTGCACGGGTATTTCTGGCCATGCATGCGATTGCTCCGGACAGGCTGTCTGCAGCGGGCTATGCGGAGTTTCATCCGCTGGCGAGCAATGACACGGCAGAAGGGCGCGCGACGAACCGGCGCGTCGATCTGGTGATTTTGCCGCGCACGAAGCTTGATTTTGCTGCGCTGCCGCAGGGAGCTACTGTGGAGGACCAGAGCGGCAAAGCCACAGGCAGCTGGGCTAAAATCACGGACCAGTAAGAGCTACTCGACGCCGAGAACCTTGACGATGACGCGCTTGCGGCGCTGGCCGTCGAACTCCGCGTAGAAGACCCGTTGCCAGGTGCCGAGATCGAGGCGGCCGTTGGTGATGGGCAGCGTGGTTTCGTGATGCAGAAGAAGTGACTTGAGGTGGGCGTCGCCGTTGTTTTCGCCGGTCTGGTGGTGCTTGTAGTCGGGCCGCGCGGGGGCTAGCTCTTCGAGCCACTTGCCGATGTCTTCGATTAGGCCGTCTTCGAGGTCGTTCACGTAGATGGCAGCGGTGATATGCATCGGCGAGACGAAGCAGAGGCCGTCGCGCACACCGCTGCGGCGGACGATCTCCTCGACACGATCGGTGATGTGGACCATTTCGCGGCGCTTGCGGGTTTCAAAGACGAGATATTCGGTGTGGCTCTTCAATGGCTCCTCCGTGGCTGCGGCAGCGTCCCACCCATTATCCTAGAAGTGTTGTGAGCGAACCGATCCATACCGAATCAGAAGAACTGTTGCAGAATGGGCTGGAGTTGCTGGCCGAGGGGAAGCCTTCGCAGGCAGCGTGCGCCTTTCGTGCGGCGATTGACGTGGATGAGACCAACTACGAGGCGCATCATGGGCTGGTGCGCGCTCTGCGGGATGCTGGGAAGCTGGAGCAATCTGTAGGCGCGGCACTGGCGTTGACGGCCCTGACTCCGCATGACCCGCTGGCGCATACGGCTCTGTCAATCTCGCTGCAGACGGCTGGCCATGTTGCGGAAGCCGAGGCTGCGGCGGCGCGTGCGCGTATTGCTGAATGGCGAATCCAGCTGAAGAGCCCGACGGACGAAGGAACGCGCAGATGAAGCCGGCGCGAGGTGCTGCGCAGCGCCTGCGGTGGATGCACGACAGACTGCTTGCCGCCTATGGGCCGCAGCACTGGTGGCCTGCGCAGACGGCCTTTGAGGTGGTTGTCGGGGCTTATCTGACGCAGAATACGGCCTGGCGGTCTGTGGAGCGCTCGCTGGAGCGCCTGGCGGCTTCTGGGGCGCTGTGTGTGGAAGGGGTGCGCGCGATTTCTGTTGGCGAACTTGCGGAACTGATTCGGCCATCTGGGTTCGCGACACGGAAGGCTCCGGCGCTGAAGGCCTTTGTTGCGCTGCTGGATGGGCGATACAGCGGCCAACTTGCACGGATGGAGGCCGCGCCGACCGAGGCAGTTCGCAGGGAGCTGCTGGCGCTGCCGGGGGTGGGGCCGGAGACCGCGGATGCGATTCTGCTCTACGCACTTGGGCATGGAACGCCGATGGCGGATGAGTATCTGCGCAGAATCGTGGAGCGGCACGGGCTGCTGCTACCGGCGCCGCGGAAGAACAGGGCCGGATACGAGGCGCTGGTCGAGCTGACGCGAAGTACATTCGGCACCGACGCAAGCACAGATAAACGTCTTCTATACAACGAGTTCCACGCTCTAACCGTGGCTGTTGGCAAGGCGCACTGCGGGCGGACGGCGGCTTGTGCGGGGTGCCCTCTCGAGGGTGATCGGCATACGTCTTGAAATGCGGACTTAATTAGTCGTATTTTATTGCGAGACAAATTAGGATTGTTTTTGTCCGAGTTGTGATGATGGTCACTGCGTCGGCTCTTTTGCGGGGTTATCTTGCAAATGACTTTCATTTTCCTAACTGCAAGATCCCGAGGTTGTGATGCTCTCTTCCTTATCCAGATTCCTCAAGACTGCCAATATCTCTTTTGTTTTTGTTCTGCTGATTGCCGGAGCTGCTCCGATATTCGCTGGGGATGTGCTGCGATTTTCTGGAGTGGTGACCGATCCGACGGGCGCGGTTGTGCCGCAGGCCACGGTCGTCGCAACTAACACCGGTACGGGGCTGACCCAGACTACGACCACGGACGCTCAGGGCTGGTATGAGCTTCTGATGCCGACCGGAACCTATCGGTTGGACGTTACGGCTGCCGGTTTTGGCTTGTTGCACCGTGAAGGGCTGGTGCTTGGGCCAACGGCTCCGCTGCGCGTGGATGTTGCGCTGGAACTTGCTTCGAACCACGAGACGGTGGAGGTAACGGAGACGGGCGCCCTGCTGGACACGGCGACTACGCAGGTGGGCGAAGGCATCAGCCAGGACAAGATGACGGCGGTGCCGCTGAATGGGCGGAGCTTCACGGATCTGCTGGCACTGCAGGCTGGAGTGATTCCGGCGAGTTCGGCGCAGGCGAACGCGGTCGTCATGTCCGGCTGCACGAGCACGCCGCCTTCAGGCGATCTGAATCCGGGCGACATGTCGGTGAGCGGACAGCGAGAGACAGCAAACGGCTTTCAGGTAAATGGCAGCTCTGTGGAAGAGGACTTTAACAATCAGGCTGCGGTGGTGCCGAATCTCGACTCGATCGCGGAGTTTCGCGTGCTGACGAGCAACTTTGATGCGGAGTATGGAAACTTCAGCGGCGGACAGGTGATTGTTTCGACGAAGACAGGTACGAATCAGCTGCATGGCAGCGGGTTTGAGTTCTTCCGAAATACAAACTTTGACGCGACGAACTACCTGGGCCGCGAACGAGCCGCATATGACCGCCATCAGTACGGCGGAACGCTGGGCGGGCCGATCAAGCACGACAAGCTGTTCTTCTTTGCGGACTACCAGGGCACGACGATGACACAGGGCGTGGAGACGGGGCAGATCGCGGTGCCTACTGCGGCCCAGCGTGGCGGAGACTTTTCAGCGTCGAGCGTGGCAGCTGCGTTGAAAGGGACGGTGAGCGGCGATTATCTAGCCACCCTGCTGAGCGAACGGCTTGGAACTACGGTGACGACGGGCGAGGCGTACTACGCTGACGGATGCACTGCTGGCGGGTCGATCACTTGCGTGTTTCCTGATGCGCAGATTCCGAGTGCTGCGTGGTCGGCTCCGGCGAAGGCGCTGCTTCAGTACATTCCTGAAGCGAATGTTGGGACACAGACATTTTCAAGCTCAAGCGAGAACGAAACACTGGGCGATAACAAGGCAGCGTTGCGGCTGGACTGGTCTACACGCGCGGGCAACCTATCTGCCTACTACTTTCGCGATGGCTACACGCTGGACAATCCCTACCCCACGGGGCAAGGCGGCGCAAGCGTGCCGGGATTCAACGCGATCTCGCGTGGACGCGCGCAGCTGGTGAATCTGGGTTGGACGCGGGCATGGGGCGCGACGCTGGTGAATGAGCTGCATTTCAGCTACCTGCGCAATGCCAACCGCATTGGACAGCCGCAGGGTGGTGTGGGGCCAACGTTGGCTTCGCAAGGGTTCGTTACTGGCGAAGATACGCTTGGGATCGTGCCGCTGAATCCCTCGATTGAGGGCGTGGAGAATGTTTCGTTCAACGACTTTACCTTCGGCGTGGATGTGACAGGCGAGCATCAGGTGAACAACACTTACCAGCTGACCGAGGGGTTGTCGAAGGTGCTGGGCAAGCACACGTTGAAACTAGGCGCGAATGTGCATCTGGACCAGGTGAACATCAACTCGAACTCGATCAACAACGGAGCGTTTGTCTTTCAAGGTACAGAGACGGGATTGGACTTTGCGGACTTTCTGATCGGCGTGGCGAGCACCTATGAACAGGGCGACGCGAGCGGGTTCTACATTCGCAATAAGTATGCGGGTGTGTTTGCGCAGGACAGCTGGCAGGCGCGGCCGAATCTGACGGTGAACTTTGGCGTGCGTTGGGACATGCTGCCGCCGTGGAGCGAGAAGTACAACCAGCTGCAGACGTTTGTGCTGGGCGAGCAGTCAGAGGTGTACCCGGGAGCACCGGAGGGTATGGTGTTTCCTGGCGACAAGGGCGTAGCATCTTCGCTGACGCCGACGAAGTGGTCGAACTTCTCTCCGCGTGCGGGTGTGGCGTGGTCGCCGAATTTCCAGAATCACTGGCTGGAACGCATGTTTGGCGCGGCGGGAAAGAGCAGCATTCATGCAGGCTTCGGCATGTTCTACACGGCATTCGAAGGACTCTCGGCAGGCATCATGAGTGCGTGTGCGCCGTACGGCTACGACTACGACAGCACGGTGGGCGAGCCGCTCTTTGACGAGCCGTTCCTGGGTGCGAGCACCGGCAAGACGAATGGACAGCCCTTCCCTTCACCGATTCCCGCGTTTGGCGCATCGCGCGCTCACCCGAACACCACGGTGGACTGGACGAAGTATGAGCCGATCACTGGCGATCCTGCTTTCTACTATCGGAACACCTCACCGTATACGGAAAGCTATACGTTCTCAATTGAGCGTGAGCTGCGCCCGGGAACGGTGCTCGATCTGGGCTATGTGGGGTCGCAGGGGCACCACCTGCTGACGCTGATTCCGGCGAACCCTGGAGACGCGACAAAGTGCCTGAGTGTGAGCAACGCCAGCAAAGTGGCCTCGGGAACGAACACCTGTGGACCGTTTGCTGAAGGAGGGTTGTTTACGAAGGCGGATGGCTCGACGGTGCAGGTGCGCGGGCCGTTCAGCGAGTACTTCGATGGGATCACGTATCAGAAGACGATTG